>CANHAW010000116.1 GCA_947458675.1 Beijerinckiaceae bacterium | reverse complement strand
TATTCAGGTGATGAAGCCGATCTCGCCGCTCGCCTGGATGCCACTGGCGCTTTACACGATCAAGGATTCATCCATCTCGGCCATTTTCGTGATCTTCATCTGCTCGCTCTGGCCGATGCTGATCAACACGGCCTTCGGTGTCGCCAGTGTGCGCAAGGAATGGCTGAATGTGGCGCGCACGCTCGAAGTCTCGCCCCTGCGCAAGGCTTTCACCGTGATCCTGCCTGCTGCCGCACCGACCATTCTCACCGGCATGCGCATTTCCATCGGCATTGCCTGGCTTGTGATCGTTGCTGCCGAAATGCTCGTGGGTGGCACAGGCATTGGCTATTTCGTCTGGAACGAGTGGAACAATCTGTCGATCACCAATGTGATCATCTCGATCCTCGTCATCGGTCTCGTCGGCATGCTGCTCGATCAATTGCTCGCCCGCGTCGCCAAGCTCGTCACTTATCCGGAATAAGAACATGGCTGATTTCATCTCCATTGAATCCATCGCGCGCCGCTACCCCAAGCCCGATGGCGGACAGACCACGATTTTCGACGACCTCTGGTTTTCGATGAATCGCGGCGAATTCTCCTGCATCATCGGCCATTCCGGCTGCGGCAAGACAACCGTGCTCAATATTCTGGCCGGCCTCGAATTGCCTGACGATGGCGTGGCTGTCGTCGATGGTCGCGCCATTGAAGGCCCCTCGCTTGATCGCGCGGTGATCTTCCAGGGGCACGCGCTTCTGCCCTGGCGCACGGTGCTCGGTAATGTTTCTTTCGCCGTCTCCTCGCGCTGGCGCGACTGGAGTGCTGAGAAAGTGCGCGAACAGGCGTTCCGCTTCATTGAACTCGTCGGGCTGAAAGGCAGCGAATATAAAAAGCCTTCTGAATTGTCGGGCGGCATGAAGCAGCGCGTCGGCATTGCCCGCGCGCTCTCTATCGAGCCGAAAATCCTGCTGATGGATGAGCCCTTCTCGGCGCTCGATGCGCTGACGCGGGGCACATTACAAGATGAAGTGCGCCGCATCTGTCTCGATACCGGACAGACAGCCTGCATGATCACGCATGATGTGGATGAAGCGATCTATCTGGCCGATCGCATCGTGCTCATGACCAATGGGCCGAATGCGATGATCGCAGAGATTGTTGAAAATCCGCTGCCGCGCGATCGCCGCCGCATCGATATTCACAAACACCCAGATTATTACGCGATCCGCAATCACCTCATCGATTTTCTCGTGACGCGCTCGCGCTCCTTCAAGGATGCGATCCCGGCCGCTTACGAGAAGCGCCATCCGCCTGTCGTGCGTCCGACGGCTCAATCCACAAAACCTTCCGGCGATGACAGCCGGCAGGTTGCCTGATTACCCCCTGCTTGCATCAAGGAGAAAAAGATGAAGCGCGAACAACTCACGGAAAAGCTGCTCGACATCAAGCGCGAGAAGGGCTGGACCTGGGCCTATATTACTGGCGAGATCGGCGGCGTGTCGCCGGTTCTCATCGTCGGCGCCATTCTCGGCCAGCACAAATTGGTCAAGCCTTTGGCTGCCAAGGCTGCCAAATTGTTCGGCCTGTCGGCGGCTGAAGAGCGCATGCTCAATGAAGTGCCGATGCGCGGCACTGGCACGACCATGCCCCCGACGGATCCGCTGATCTATCGCTTCTACGAACTCGTTCTGGTCAATGGCCCGGCCTGGAAGCAATTGATCGAAGAGGAATATGGCGACGGCATTATGTCGGCCATCGACTTCAATATGGACTTCGAGCGCGAGGCGAACCCGAAGGGCGACCGCGTCAAGATCACCATGTCGGGCAAATTCCTGCCGTTCAAATATTACGGCAATGAGCAGGGCATTCCCGATTACGGCTTTAAGGAAGAATAGTCGGAGCTCGTCATTGTGAGCGAAGCGAAGCAATCCAGACTGCACATGCGGCTCTGGATTGCTTCGTCGCTGCGCTCCTCGCAATGAGGGCCGAAAAGCTCAATGCCCCTTCACCGCCATGCGCCGCTCAAGCGATTTGGCGGCCAGCGAGAGCGGGTAGCACAGAGCGAAATAAAACAGCGCGACGAGTCCATAGACACGAAACGCATCGAAAGTTGCATTGGCGATCATCGTGCCGGCCTTGGTTAGCTCGACAAAGCCGATGATCGAGGCGAGCGCTGTTCCCTTCACCACCTGCACGGAAAAGCCCGCCGTTGGGGCTATGCCCATCTTCAAAGCCTGCGGCACAATGATGAAGCGCATCTGCTGCCACCGAGTCAGCGCCAGCGATTGCGCACCCTCCCATTGCCCGCGCGGCACAGCTTCAATCGCGCCGCGCCAGATCTCTGCGAGGAAGGCGCTGGTATAAAGCGTCAGAGCGATCGCCGCAGCTGCAAGCGGGGCCAGATTGAACCCAATCAGCGCCAGCCCAAAGAAGGCCAGGAACAATTGCACGAGCAAAGGCGTGCCTTGCAGCAGAGCAATATAGGCGCCGGCGGGCGCGCGCAGCATGGGGTTCTGCGAGATGCGCGCCAGCGTAACGGGCAGCGCGACCAGACCGCCTCCGATGAAGGCGATCAGCGAGAGCAGAATGGTCCAGCGGGCGGCGAGCAGAAGATTGCGCACAATATCCCACAGCGTGAATTCGGTCATCGCCCGGCCCTCGCAAAAGCAAAGACGCGCTTGTCAATCGCCGCACAGATCCATTTGAAGACGAGCACGAGCAGCAGATAGATCGCCGCAACAATCAGCGTCGTCTCGAAAGCCCGGAAATTGCGTGACTGGATGTAGCTGCCGACAAAAGTCAGTTCCTCCACCGCAATCTGCGAGACGACGGATGAGCCGAGCAGGATGATGATGAACTGGCTGGTCAGCGCAGGATAAACTTTCTGCAGCGCCGGAACGAGAATGACGAGCCGGAACGATTGCCAGCGCGTGAGACCAAGCGACGCGCCCGCCTCCCACATGCCCCGCCCGATGGAATCGAGCCCGGCGCGGATGATCTCGGTTGCATAGCCGCCCAGATTGATCGACATGGCGAGAAAGGCAGCCTCAAGACTGCCCATGCGAATGCCGAGTTTCGGCAGGCCGAAGAAAATAAAGAACAACTGGATAATGAAGGGCGTGTTGCGGATCAGCTCGACATAGGCGCCGGTGATCCAGCGCACAGGCGCAAGGGTCGAGCGACGCCCGGCCGCCCCCAGAACACCAAGCGCCATGCCGGCGATGAGCGAGGCAAAGGTCAGCGCAATGGTGAGAGCTGTTCCACGCAGGAACAGCTCCCCATGATCGGTGAGATCAGCGAGCGTGAGATTCACGCCCTCGCCTTCAGCTCTTCAGATCGGCTGGCAGAGGCGCGCCAAGCCATTTCTTCGAGACGGCATCGAGCGAGCCGTCAGCCTTCGTCTTCTTCAAAATCTCGTTCACCTTGGCGAGTAAGGCCGGCTCATCCTTGTTGAGGCCGATGAAGCAGGGCGAATCCTTGATGACGAATTTCGGCTCAGGACGATTGGGCGGGTTTTTCTCGAGAATGGCCGCAGCAACCACATTGCCTGTGGCGATCATCTGCACCTGACCGCTGAGGAAGGCGGCGATTGTCGTATTATTGTCCTCGAAGCGACGCACATCCGCATCGACTGGGACGATTTTGGAGAGCTCCAGATCTTCCAGCGCACCGCGCGTCACGCCGATGGTCTTCTTCGACAGATCCGCGGCAGCCGCCACCTTGACGGAAGCGGGACCGAACACGCCCGAATAGAAGGGCGCATAGGCGACGGTGAAGTCGATCTGCTTCTCACGCTCCGCATTCTTGCCCAGAGAGGAGATCACCAGGTCGACCTTCTTGGTCTGCAAGAATGGCAGGCGGTTTGCCGAAGAAACGGGCACCAGCTCGAGCTTGACGCCCAATTCCTTGGCAATCAGCGCCGCCGTGTCGATATCGTAGCCACGCGGCTGCATATCCGGGCCGACCGACCCGAAGGGCGGGAAATCCTGCGGGACAGCGACCCTCAAGACCTTGTTTTTCATAATGTCTGCGAGCGCATCAGCCTTGGCGGCGAAGCTGGTCGTAAGCGGAAGGACGGCAATGACGGCCGCAAGCGCGAGGCGTTTCAGGGTCAGCATGGGGCAATAGTCTCCGTGGGCTATGCCCTCAGTAGTGCAACGGCAATGCCAGCCCGCAGGGCTCAATACTATTTGTGCGCCGCACAAAGATTAGCAATGCGTAAATCGCAGGCTTGATTCGAGCTTGGCGATGATTTTTGGATCACTGCGACAAAAAAGCACGGGTAAACAGGCCGCCTGCCGGCTCCATCTGGCGCCAGCCATTCATAAAACGCATATCTGCACCGCGTCTGCCAAGCTACCTGAGACCGCGGCGCTGATCTATATTGCATTGCATCAAGGGACGTCTCCTCCCCGTCCCGCACGAGACAGACATGACACAGGCCATCAAATTCATTTCCCTCCGCATGGGCGCCTGGCGCCGCTACCGCGCTTCATTGCGCGAGCTCTACAGCCTGACTGACCGCGAATTGGCCGATCTCGGCATTGCCCGCTGGGAAATCGACGACGTCGCGCGCCGCAGCGCCGGTCTCTGAACCTTCGGGGTCGGCACTGCCCCCTCCCTCCCGCCGACCTTCAGAAACGCCCGCCGGTCCCTCCCCGGCGGGCGTTTTCTATTTGCGGAAGGAGCAAGCGATCCATTGGATAAACACCTTCAAACCGACTGAGTTGGCGGCACCATTGGGCCGCCCGTGGAGCTATCCATTCAAGGAGAAGGAGGTTGTTGTCGTGGTGCTTGCGAAGATCCCAGGTCAGGATCGGCTCATGATGCGCGACCCTGTTTCTGAGCCGCCGAAGTCGATCCAGTGGCTCCGAGAGGTCTTTTCGCCTCAGGCCCTTACCATCCGCGCGCCTTGCGATCCGATTCAAACCCTGTTGCCAGTGAGGGTCGTAATCCTTTCCAAGAAAAGCGGTCCAATAGCCAAAGGTGAGCGCTGCGAAAATACGCCCCGGCTCGAGCGGCTTGCCTTCCTCATGCAAATCACGCTTGGCCTTCTCAACTTGTTTTGGCTGATTGCGACCAAGTTGAAACTCAGGACGATCGAACCATGGCAGGCTCGGATCCCCGAAGGGCAATTCAGTTGCAATGCTGCTGATCTTGTTTCTCAAACAAATCTCGAGAAAGTGCAGAGGGGTGTAGAAACTCTCTGAGACTTGGCAATTCAATGAATATAACTTGAGAGCGTGCTGGCGATCACCCATAGCCCAATCAACATAACGGGCGAAGCGCGCCTCAGACAAAATAGCTTCAAGCTCGGAAATCTCTTCTTCCTGCATGCTCGCCACTCGCTTGAAAAATGTAATACAAAGTCATATAATAAAAATCGTAAGCCCCGGATCCGCCTCTGCCCTAGGCATGCGACCGGGGTAAATTGTTTCAGGGCTAGCCTAACGAGCGGGTCTCAGATCGACAACCTGCTTGCCCTCTCCGGACCGCCTGCCTAAGGTCCGCGCCATGTCATCTTCAAAACCCGTTCACATCATCGGCGGCGGTCTCGCCAGATCGGAAGCTGCTTGGCAGGTTGCCTCGGCGGGCGTCCCGGTCATCCTGCATGAAATGCGGCCTGTGCGCGGCACGGATGCGCATCACACCGACAAATTGGCAGAGCTTGTCTGCTCGAATTCTTTCCGCTCGGATGAATGGACGACCAATGCGGTCGGGCTCATTCATCGCGAAATGCGGCAGATGAATTCGCTCATCATGTCCTGCGCCGATGCCAATCAGGTGCCGGCCGGCGGCGCGCTTGCGGTGGATCGCGACGGCTTTGCCGATGCCGTGACGAAACGCTTGAGCGAACATCCGCTTGTCACAATCGACCGCGGCGAAATCATCGCTTTGCCTCCGCAGGATTGGGACAATGTCATCGTCGCCACCGGCCCGCTCACATCGGCGGCGCTGGCGCAGGTCATTCTGGAAAAAACCGGCGAAGATCAGCTCGCCTTTTTCGATGCTATTGCGCCCATCGTGCATCGCGATTCCATCGACATGTCGAAAGCCTGGTTCCAATCGCGCTACGACAAACAGGGACCGGGCGGCACGGGCGCCGATTACATCAATTGCCCGCTCGACAAGGAACAATATTACGCTTTCATCGACGGTCTGATCGCGGGCGAGAAAACGAATTTCAAGGAATGGGAAGGCACGCCCTATTTCGATGGCTGTCTGCCGATTGAAGTCATGGCGGAGCGCGGGCCGGAAACATTGCGCCACGGGCCAATGAAACCCATGGGCCTCACCAATGCGCATAATCCAGGCGTCAAACCTTATGCCGTCGTGCAGCTGCGGCAGGATAATGCGCTGGGCACGCTCTACAATATGGTCGGCTTCCAGACAAAAATGAAATATGGCGCGCAACAGACTCTGTTCCGCACCATTCCCGGATTGGAAAATGCCGAATTCGCCAGGCTCGGCGGGCTGCATCGCAATACATTTCTCAATTCGCCAAAAGTGCTCGACACAATGCTGCGCTTGAAGGCCGAGCCGCGTTTGCGTTTTGCCGGTCAGATCACCGGTTGCGAAGGCTATGTGGAAAGCGCCGCCGTCGGGCTGATGGCCGGGCGCATGGCTGCGGCAGAAAGATTGAGCCAAGATTTTTCTTTGCCGCCTGTGACAACAGCCATCGGCGCTTTGCTCAATCATATTACCGGCGGACATATCGAGACGATCGATGCAGGCCCGCGCTCCTTCCAGCCAATGAATGTGAATTTTGGTTTGTTCCCGCCACTTGAAGAGCCGGTGCGTTCCGAGGACGGGAAGAAATTGCGCGGACCGGAAAAAAGCGTGGCGAAGAAGAAAATGATC
>CANHAW010000115.1 GCA_947458675.1 Beijerinckiaceae bacterium | reverse complement strand
GTATCATCCCATGTGGGAAGCGCCTGTCCAGCCTCCCATGCAGCCTCGCTCAAGCGGGCACGCAATTCTTCATCCGACAAAATAACCCGCAACGCGTCGCGCAACGCCAAAACATCGCCCGGCGCAACCTTCAACGCAGCCTTGTCAGGAACAGTTTGTGCAGCAGCGCCGCCCGTTGTTGCAACAATCGGCAGACCGCGCACCATCGCCTCGCCCAGCACCATGCCATAGCCCTCATAGAGCGAGGGCATGACAAAAACATCAGCGGAGGAATAAAGCGAGGCCAGCACAGCATCGCTCACCTCGCCGGCCAGATTGATCCGTGAACCGGCGACAGAAGAGGCAATCATATCGCGCAGACGCGCAGCATGACCCGCGGCACGATCAGGCGAGCCGACAATCGTCAGGCTCCAGTCGAGATCCGCCAAACCATCGAGCGCCTGAACCAGAATGTCATGACCCTTGCGCGGTGTCAGCGAGCCGACTGCCAGAAGATGCGGCGCGCCGATGCTTCCCAAAGCACGCGACGCCCGCGCCGTGCCCGGCATGGCGATCTCGATCCGATCGGCTGGGACGCCATAATCAGCAATGACGATTTCTTTTGTCGAAGCGCTTGTCACAATCACGCCGCATGAATGGGCAAGCGCCCGCCGCTCGCTCACCCGCAATTCTGCGGCGCGCTCCATGCCAATGCCGCTTTCAAGCGCCAAAGGATGATGAACAAGCGCCATTGTATGGGCAGGAAGAAGGCCCAGCAGATCGGGCGTGAAAGCACCGAAAGCCAAGCCGTCAATCAGCAGAACTTCGTCGCGCGGCAAGGCGCGCAGAATGTCCGCCGTGCGCGCAAGATCGTCCCCGCTCGGCGTTGGAAAACCTGCCGGCAAAGCAATATGTGCGAGATCGACGCCGAACTGCCGCGCACGCGCCAGAACTTCGCGATCATAGGCATAACCGCCGGTCAGGCTGGCAATGTCGCCGGGAATGGCGAAATGCGCATGCATCGACATGATCAGGTGACAGGCCCTTCGAACCATGCGCGCGCAACATGGGATTCATGCAGAGTGACGCGAATTTTCACAATTCCCTCGCCGCCGGGACCAAGATCCCCCTTGCGTGCAGCTTGGGCCATATGATCGAAAATATATTTCGACAGAAACTCTGTCGTTGTCTGCCGGCCGGCAAATTGCGGCAGCGCATCGAGATTTTGATAATTGATCGGGCCAAGAGCAGCCTTCAGAGCGTCATGGGCTCGGCCGATATCGACCACCACTTCATGTTCGTTGAGCGTTTCGCGGAAGAAGGCGACATCGACGATGAAAGTGGCGCCGTGCATATTCTGCGCAGGCCCGAAAAATTCACCCTTGAACGAATGGGCGATCATAATGTGCTCGCGCACTTCCAAAGCATACATGAACAGAACTCCTGATTTCAGTAGCGCACGACGGTCGCAAGACCGGGTGCAAGGGGATCGAAGATTTTCGGCAAAGCTTCAGGCAAGGAATCGAAAACAACCTCGCCGGTGATCAGAATGTCGAGACTGTCGTCCTGCAGAAGGTCGAGCGCTTTGCGCAAGCGACGCGCATAGGTCCAGCGCGGACGACGCGTCGGGGCGACCTGCCCAACCTGCGAAGAGATAAGGCTGAGACGCCGGCTGTGAAAGGCGCCGCCCAAAGACACGCTAACATCGCGATCGCCATACCAGCTCATTTCAACGATTGTGCCCTCGACGCCGGCAGCACTCAGCGCCGTGGCCAGACCCTCAGATTGCGCACTGGCATGGAAGACAATATCGGCATCGCCGGCCAAAGCGCCAGGCGTGCGGAATTCCGCGCCAAACGCGCGCGCGATCGCCGCACGCGTCGGATCGACATCGACAACCACCACTTCCGCACCCGGCAGGCGGGCCGCCAGATAAGCGACGAGAAGACCGACAAGGCCGGCGCCGACGATCACGATCCTGTCACCGGGGCCTGCACCCGAATCCCAGAGAGCATTCAGCGCCGTTTCCATATTGGCGGCGAGCGCGGCGCGGCGCAGGGGGAGGTTTTCCGGCACGGTGACGAGTCGGTCGACCGGCATGATGAAATGCGTCTGATGGGGATGCAGGGCGAAAACAGGAATGCCGAGCCATTCCTTCGGGCCCTGCTCGACAATGCCGACGGCGCAATAGCCATATTTAACGGGGAAGGGAAAATCGCCCTCCTGGCAGGGCGCTTTCATCCGCTCATATTCGGAAGCGGGGACGCGGCCCTGATAGACGAGCCGCTCAGTGCCTCGGCTGATGCCCGACCAGAGCGTCAGGACAAGCGCCTCATCCGGCCCCGGCGCCGAAAGAGCGGCCGGCCTGAGCTCGCAGCGCTCGCGGCCCGTATACCAAAGCGCCCTTGCGCCCCGGACCTGCCCTTCACCGCTGTTTTTCGTCTCGACCGCCATGCCTGCACCCACTAATGTCCCGCCCGGCCCATGAACAGCCAAGCCAATCTGGCGGGCGAGCGTTCAGCCCTTTGAGAACGATTGAATGTCATTCCCGATTTCCGCTGCAACCATGACACCTGCCGGCATCCAGCCCAAGGGCCTTCTGGCCCGTCGGCGGCTCGTGGTCGCCACGCTCAACCTCGTAACATACGTGGGGCTGCTCGCTTGGCTCACTTCCATACTGGGAAATCAGGGCTGGAGCGCCATTGATGTCCTGATATTCATCTGTTTTGCCATTGCCGCCCCCTGGAGCGTGGTGGGCATCTGGAACGCGCTCATCGGCCTGTGGCTGCTGCATGGCCGCCGCGATCCGCGCCGGATCGTCGCTCCCTTCGCCTATGCCGGCGACATGGAGACACCCATTGTCGCGCGCACGGCCATTTTAATGACCTTGCGCAATGAAGATCCGGCGCGCGCCTTTGCACGGCTGGAAACGACCATTCTCTCGCTCGCCGCCACCGGCCATGATGCAAAATTCTCCTATTTCATCTTGAGCGACACGAATGACGCCATTGTCGCTTTGCAGGAAGAGCGCCGTTTCGCCGATCTGAAAAGACGACACCCGCATATGGCGGAGCGGCTCTTCTATCGGCGCCGCACATCCAACGAGGGTTTCAAGGCCGGCAATGTGCGCGATTTTTGCGAGCGCTGGGGCCGGGATTTTGAATTCATGCTGCCGCTCGATGCCGACAGCGTCATGTCGGGGAAAACGATCTGTCGCATGGTGCGCATGGGTCAGGCTTTTCCCAAACTCGGCATTTTGCAAAGCCTCGTTGTCGGGGCTCCGACAAAATCGGGTTTCGCGCGCATCTTCCAGTTCGGCATGCGCCACGGCATGCGGCCCTATACAATGGGCAGCGCCTGGTGGGCGGGCGATTGCGGGCCTTTCTGGGGCCATAATGCGCTCGTGCGCATTGCCCCCTTCCGCGACCATTGTCATCTGCCCCTCATTCCCGGAAAGCCGCCGCTCGGTGGCCAGATTCTGTCGCATGATCAGGTCGAGGCCGTACTCATGCGTCGCGCCGGTTTCGAATGCCGCGTGCTGCCTGAAGAGACCGGCTCTTACGAAGACAATCCGCCGACGCTCCTCGAATTCACGCGGCGCGATTTGCGCTGGTGCCAGGGCAATATGCAATATTGGGCGCTGATCGGCATGAAGGGCATCGAACCGATGAGCCGCTTCCAGCTCGTCTGGGCGATCCTCATGTTCATCGGCATTCCCGCCTCGACCTTGCTGATCGGCCTTGCAGCGCTGAAGCCTTTCGATGGCGAAAGCCTGATCCTGTTTCCCGCCGATTCCGCTCTTGGTCTTTATGCGGCTTTTCTGGGCATGTATCTCGCGCCCAAACTTGCGGGCTTTCTCGATATTGCGCTGTCGCCCGACGGGCTTGCCCGCTACGGCGGGCCTTTGCGTTTTGCCGGCGGCGTGATCGGCGAACTGTTCTTCTCCTTCCTGCTGGGCGCTGCGACAACTTTGCGCACAAGCCTGTTCATGATCGGACTGCTGTTTGGACGATCCGTCATCTGGAGCGGTCAGGCGCGCGATGCACACGCCCTCTCATGGTCGAGCGCCATAGCCGGTCTGTGGCCGCAAATGATCTTCGGTCTTTTTCTCTATGCTCTGGCTGCGCTTCATGCGCCGTCGCTCATTTTCTGGTCGGCACCGCTGACGCTGGGCTATCTTCTCGCTGTGCCCTTCGCCGTGCTCACCTCGCGTGAAAGTTTTGGTCATTTTCTCGAAAAAACGGGATTATGCGCCATACCGGAAGATCTGGCAGCGCCGCCGGTGCTGACCATGCTCGAAACCATCGCTGCCAACCAAGACGATTCCATCTAGAGGAAAAACGAAACAGCATGAAAGCGCCATTCATCGCCCTTGCTCTCGCCCTCGTTGCAAGCGCCGCTCAAGCGCAAGCACCCGCCACTCAGCCGGTTCTGCCGCGCCCGCCGGTAAAGACGCCGATCCCGATCGCGCCAGCTTTCGTGCCACCGAAAGAAGGCATCGATCCGAACGAACTTGCGGTCAATGTCGCAAACCGTTCGACCCCTGTGCTGTGTGCCGAGAAAGACAATGTCGAATTGACATTCACATCGCCGCTTGTGCGCCAGTTCCGCATTCAATCCGTGCATCCTGCCTATATCGGCACGATCAATATCGACCGTTATGCGCCTGACTTCACCTCCTGCGACATGTCGCAAGATCCCGTCTACCGCTCCAATTCAAACGAGCGGCGCATCACCTTCTGGGAAACGCCGGATTTCTGGCTGACCGGCTATGTTTATCCCTCGTTCTGGCGGCCTGCCAACGTGCCCGTGCGCGTCGGCAATCGCGAAGAAAGGGGACTGCACATGGTGCAATTGTGGATGAAATTCCGCGAGCGCGCCGAAGAAGTCCTCGTCTTCTATCCGCCGGACGGCTATTGGCGCGCGCGCCCGCTGCCCTATGCAGACATGCGCTGGACGGCCTATGGCTCGTCCTTCCTTGTCGGGCCGGTGGAAATACAGGATCGCCCGATTGTCGCCTTGAAAAGCATTTCGCTCGATCCCGAGACAATGACCTTCACGCTCGAATTCACGCGTGGCGGCTCGGCGAAAATCAAGATCGACACAATCGATCAGGAGCGCATTCTTCTTGAAACGACACTCTCGGCCGATATTCCAAAAGATCTGCCTTTCGCCAGCATGCGCTCCATGTATGCGACGGAATTCAATTCCGATGTCGCCCGCGTCGCCTGGCGACAAAAAGGCGTCGAGGCTTGGGGCGAGGCGCCGATCATGACCTATAAGGGCGGACCGGCGACAGAAATCTGGGCCGGTCGCGTCGTTCCCTCAATCCATAACAAGAGCGCACCCGACATGGTCTTCAGCCATTTCCGGAACAAGCCAGCGCCATAGGGCCCAGCAAGCAGATGAGCATGGCACAAAACATGACAGCCAGCCCGCGCTATGCCGCAATCGATGCGGCGCGCGGACTGGCGCTTGTCGCCATGTTCGTCTTCCACATCATCTGGGATCTCGCCTATTTCGGCCTTGTGGCTGAAACATTGCCGCAAGAATCTGCCTTCCGCTGGTTCGGCCATTCCATCGCCGCAGCCTTTGTCGGCCTGTCGGGACTTGGACTGGCTCTGGCTGCGCGCAATGGTCTTGATATGGCGCAGGCGCTGCGGCGCATCGGCCTTGTGGCCGCCGCAGCAGCGCTTGTTTCTGCTGCGAGCTATGCGATCTTCCCCGAAGCTTTCATCTTTTTCGGCATATTGCATCTGATCGCTCTGGCGAGCCTGTGCGCATTGCCGCTGCTTGGCGCACCTGCATGGATTGTGGGCGCATTGGCGGCCATGGCGCTTGCAGCCCCACTGCTGATTTCTGCGCCCACATTCGACGCGCCAATCTGGTGGTGGCTCGGATTGGGAACAATCGAGCCGCGCAGCAATGATTGGCGACCCTTCCTGCCCTGGTTTGGAATCATGCTCGCAGGGCTTCTCATGGGCCGGGCGCTTCTTGCGCAGGGATTGCCCGGCGCCTTGTCGCAATGGCAACCGCAGAATGCGCCTGCCCGCGCTCTGGTCTTTGGCGGACGCCATTCCCTGATTGTCTATCTCGTCCATCAGCCGATCTTCATTGCGCTGATCTTCGTCATTTCCTCTTTTGCCGGACGCGCTGTGGTACCCGGTGCAGAAGGCTTCATCTCCTCCTGCATCTCGCAATGCCAGGCGACCGGCGGAAACAGCGGCATTTGCACGCGTGCCTGCGGCTGCATTGTCGATGAAGCGCAAGCGCAGAATCTGTGGCGCGCCATTGCCTCGAACCGGATCGCGCCTGACGAGAATGAAAAATTCGGCGAAATCACCCGCG
The DNA here is from genome assembly GCA_947458675.1 of Beijerinckiaceae bacterium. GTDB lineage: Bacteria > Pseudomonadota > Alphaproteobacteria > Rhizobiales > Beijerinckiaceae > Terripilifer. The sequence goes on along the minus strand of CANHAW010000115.1, from coordinate 514 downwards.
CCTGCGTTGCCAGAAACGCACCGAAAACACCCTAATCGGCAGGGCGCAGCATGGCTTGCGGCTGCACGATGGCATCGAATTCCTCAGCCGTCACATAGCCCAAAGCCAGCGCTTCATCGCGTAAATTCGTTCCATTTTCATGGGCTTTTTTCGCAATTTCAGCTGCTTTGTCATAGCCGATTTTCGGCACGAGTGCGGTGACAAGCATGAGCGATTTCGACATGAGTTCAGAAATGCGTTCGCCATTTGGACGAATGCCATCGACGCAATTGGTCTTGAAGGAATCGCAGGCGTCCGCCATCAGCGCAATGCTTTCCAGAAGCGCAAATGCGATCACGGGTTTGAAAACATTCAGCTCGAAATGGCCCTGCGATCCGGCAAAGCCGATCGTCACCTGATTGCCGAAAATACGCGCGCAAACCATGGTCATGGCCTCGGCCTGCGTCGGATTGACCTTGCCCGGCATGATCGAGGATCCCGGCTCATTCTCGGGCAGGAGGATTTCCCCGATGCC
>CANHAW010000114.1 GCA_947458675.1 Beijerinckiaceae bacterium | reverse complement strand
CCGAAATAATGAAGCCACCAATCACTGCCGCATAAAGCCCGTGTTCGGGCTTTGCGCCGGAACCGATTGCAATGGCCATCGACAGTGGAAGGGCCACAATGGCCACCGTCAGCCCGGCCAGCGCATCGGCCTGCAACTGCCGAAACCCATAGCCCTCGCGCAGGACCGTCACCAGTTTCGGCGTATAGAGTTCAGCGAAGCTCGGATTTTTTTCCATGAGACTTTTGCCGTCCTGGTTTGCCCGCGACTCAAGCTTTCGTGTGGAAGAGTACATCGCGTTTTCGTGAAGCGCGCGCTGCATTGCGTCATTCGCTTGCCTCGGCTGGAGCGGCGCAGCATGATCGGCCGCCTGAGACGGAGCCACCCATGACAAAAGCCATTCGCATTCATCGCACCGGCGGTCCCGAGGTTATGAGCCTTGAGGATGTTGAACTGCCGAAGCCGGGCAAGGGGGAGGTTCGCGTCCGCAACCATGCGATCGGGCTGAATTTCATCGATATTTATTTCCGCTCGGGGTCTTATCCCACAGCGCTGCCCTTTACGCCGGGCAATGAGGGCGCTGGCGAGGTTTTGGCCGTCGGCAGAGGCGTGACCGATTTCAAGCCAGACGACCGCGTCGCCTATGTCTCGACGCTCGGATCCTATGCCGAGGAACGCAATGTCGATGCGAAATCGCTGATCCTCCTGCCGAAATCCATCTCCTACGAGATGGGCGCGGCCATGATGCTGAAGGGGCTCACAGCCCAATATCTGCTGCGGCGCACGTTTAAGGTGAAGGCCGGCGACACGATCCTCGTCCATGCGGCGGCAGGGGGCGTCGGTCTTATTCTGTGCCAATGGGGCAAGGCGCTCGGCGCAACGGTGATCGGCACGGTCGGATCGGAGGCCAAGGCCAAACTCGCCAAAAAGGCGGGCGCCAAACATGTCATCAATTATTCCACGGAAGATTTCGTCGAGCGCATTCGCCAGATCACCAAGGGCAAGCTCTGCGATGTGGTCTATGACGGCGTCGGCAAGACGACATTTCCGGGCTCGCTCGATTGTCTGCGCCCGCTTGGCATGTTTGTTTCTTACGGCTCGGCCTCAGGCGCGATCGATGCTTTCAATATTGGCGTGCTGGCGCAAAAGGGTTCGCTCTTTGCGACGCGTCCTACATTGTTCACCTATATTGCCAAACGCGAGGATTATGTCGCCTCTGCCCGCGATCTCATGCGCGCCATTTCGCGCGGCGATGTGACCATTCCGATTCACGCCCGCTATAAACTGGCCGATGCAGCCAAGGCGCATGAGGAATTGGGTTCACGCGCCACGACCGGCGCCTCCGTCATCATTCCTTGAGCCTGACCATGGTTTCGCAAGCGGGCAAGCCGCTGGTCGCCATGCGTGGGATTGTGAAGCGCTTTGGCGCATTCACGGCCAATGATCGGATCGATCTGGATATTTTTAGCGGCGAAGCGCATGCTTTGCTGGGCGAGAATGGCGCCGGCAAATCCACGCTTGTCAAAATTCTCTATGGATTGCTGTCGCCGACCGATGGCGAAATCCGGCTTGAGGGAGATGCTGTTCGCTTTTCCGGACCGCAATCGGCGCGCGCTGCCGGCATCGGCATGGTCTTCCAGCATTTTTCACTTTTCGACAATCTGACTGTTGCCGAGAATATTGCTCTCGTTTTGCCGCCGGGCGAAACGCTGGCCGGGCTGGATGAGCGCATTGCAGAAATCGGGCGACGCTATGGATTGCGGCTTGAGCCTGCGCGTCCAGTCTGGACCCTTTCGGCAGGCGAACGCCAGCGCATCGAAATTGCGCGATGCCTTTTGCAGGATCCCAAACTCCTCATTCTTGATGAGCCGACGTCAGTGCTCACGCCGCAAGAAGCCGAGACCTTGTTTGCAACGCTCGATGTCTTGCGCGGCGAGGGCAGGGCGATCCTCTATATTTCGCATAAGCTCGAAGAGGTGCGCCGTTTGTGCGATCGCGCAACCGTGTTGCGTGGAGGTCGCGTTGTGGCGACCTGCGATCCGCGCGCCGAAAGCGTCCGATCTCTGGCAGCCATGATGGTTGGTACACATGTTGTGGATGTGCGAAGCCGTGGTGCCGATGCGCTCGGCCCCGAACGACTTGGTGTCGAAAAACTCTCGCTGACAGCCGAAGATCTGCATGGCGTGGCGCTCGATCAGGTTTCGCTGAGTGTGCGTGGCGGCGAGGTTTTTGGCCTGGCCGGCATTGCGGGAAATGGGCAGGACGAATTATTTGCGGCACTTTCTGGCGAACGGACAGCGGCATCTGCCGGTGCCATTCGGATTGACGGGATTTCTGTTGGCCGCGAGGGGATCAATCTGCGCCGTCAATATGGTGCAGCTTTTGTTCCCGAAGAGCGCAATGGACATGCTGCCGCGCCAGATTTCTCTTTGTCAGAAAATGTCATTCTGTCGCGTCATGCGACGGGCGATGTCATGAACGGCAATCTTGTCGATTTGCCGGCTGCTGCCCGGCTGGCGCGCGAGATTATCAGCAGCTTTGATGTGCGCGCATCGGGTGTCGATCCTGCTGCCAGAACCTTGTCGGGCGGAAATCTGCAGAAGTTTCTTGTTGGGCGCGAAGTGTCGCGCCGGCCCGGCGTGCTTGTTCTCAATCAGCCGACATGGGGCGTCGATGCAGCGGCTTCGGCCGCCATTCGCCAGATGCTGATCGATCTGGCGCGTCAGGGTGCAGCAGTTCTCGTTATCAGCCAGGATCTGGATGAATTGTTTGAAATTTCCGACCGCATTGCCGTCATTCATCATGGGCATGTGTCTGAGCCGCGTGCAACGCGCAAGGTCACGCGCGAGGAAATCGGTCTTTTGATGGGTGGCGCGTCGCAACATGCGCATTGAACTGGAAACGCGTCCGGTCCGCTCGACCGCAATGGAAATCATCTCGCCGCTCGCGGCTTTTGCGATCGCTGTTCTGATCGGCGGCGGCATTATCGCCATGCTCGGCAAATCGCCGACACAGGCGTTTCATGTCTATTTTATCGCGCCACTGTCTGAGATCTGGTCTCTGCAGGAAGTGGCAGTCAAAGCCACACCGCTTGTTCTGATCGCGATCGGTCTGTCTTTTTGCTATCGCGCCAATCTCTGGAATATCGGGGCCGAGGGGCAATTTGTTGTCGGCGGTCTCTTTGGCGGCATGGTTGCAGTCTATACGCATGGCGCCATCAATGATGGGCTTATCGGCGGCTGGTGGGTTTTGCCCGCCATGCTTTTGGCTGGCACGCTTGCCGGTATGTTATATGGGCTCATTCCGGCGCTCTTGAAGGTCAAGCTCGGCGCGTCTGAAATTTTGACGAGTCTGATGCTCGTTTATCTGGCCGAATTGCTGCTCGATTATCTTGTGCGCGGGCCGTTGCGCGATCCCAAGGGTTTTAACTTTCCCCAAAGCGTTCCCTTCGAAGAGATTGCGCGCTTGCCCTATATTGTGCCCGGTGATCGCTTGCATGCGGGCGTGCTGCTTGCGCTGGCGGCGGTTTTTCTGGCGGCCTTCATCATGCGCCGCACTTTGTTCGGCTTCGATGTTCGCCTCGTTGGATCGGCGCCCAAAGCCGCGCGTTTTGCAGGCTTCAGCGATGCGCGGCTGACGCTTGCTGTCTTTGCCATCAGCGGTGGCGCAGCAGGCCTTGCGGGAATTTGCGAAGTGGCAGGTCAGATCGGACAATTGCAGCCGGTTATCTCGCCCGGCTATGGATTTTCCGCGATCATTGTCGCCTTTCTCGGCAGGCTTCAGCCCATCGGCATTCTTTTGGCCGGTCTCGTCCTGTCGATCACCACGATCGGTGGCGAGAATGCACAAATCCTGATGAAAGTGCCGCTCGATACGACGCGCGCCTTTCAGGGGATTTTGCTGATGTGTGTTTTGGCGGCGGATGTTTTGACGCGCTACCGCATCAAGATCCGACTGGGGGCGTCCTCATGAGCCTGCAGATTTTCGAACTGGTTCTCTTCACCATTCTGGCGGCGGCAACACCGCTTGTGATTGCAGCCATCGGAGAGCTCATTGTGGAGCGCGCAGGCGTTCTCAATCTTGGCGTCGAGGGCATGATGATCTGCGGTGCGGCGACCGGCTTTGCCGTCGCCATTCTCACGGATTCTTCCGAGATTGGTGTCTTGGCCGGCATTCTTGCCGGCATGGCGCTTGCCGCGCTTTTCGGCCTGCTCACCATTTTCATGGCGGCCAATCAAGTGGCGACCGGCCTCGCGCTGACGATCCTTGGCTTGGGCCTGTCAGGTTTGATCGGAGCGCAATTCATTGGCCTCAAGCGTGAAAGTCTCGGCCATCTCTACATTCCCTTGCTCAGCGACATTCCGCTGATCGGCAAGCTGGTCTTCTCGCAGGATGTTTTCGTCTATGCGGGTTGGGCCCTTGTTGTGGGGACGGCGTGGTTCCTGTCGCGCACGCGCGCTGGGCTGACATTGCGTGCGGTGGGCGAAAATCACGCTTCCGCCCATGCGCTCGGCATTCCGGTGCGCAAGATTCGTTTTCTGGCCGTTCTCTTTGGCGGCGCCTGCGCTGGTCTGGCCGGCGCTTATTTGTCGCTTGCCTACACGCCCTTTTGGGCACCCGGAATGACGGCAGGGCGCGGCTGGATTGCGCTTGCCCTGGTTGTCTTTGCATCCTGGCGCCCGTTGCTGGCTTTTGCCGGAGCTTTGCTGTTTGGGGGAGCGACCGTTTTGCAATTGCACGCTCAGGCAGCCTCCATCGGTCTGCCGGGCCAATTGCTGACGGCGGTTCCCTATGCGGCCACGATTATCGCTTTGATCATATTGTCATTGCGGCATCGCCGCGGCGGCGCGGCTCCGGCTTCGCTCGGCGTTGGCTTCGTGCCCGAGCGGTGAGATAGACCAAAAGTATGTGTTTGATTTGAAACGCCTGTCGCGCAAGCGTCGGTGAAGCCGAAAGTCTAATCTACGCTTTTCGCGCAAAGGCTTAACCTTCGACTCGTCCCGGAGCGGGGTTCCTCCCTCCTCGAAACATCCCGGGGCCAACTTTTCTCAACCCGGCGGTTTCAAACCCGACCGGGTTTTCTTTTGCCCTCAGACGGCAATGCCGTGCAGATCATAGGCATCGGCGCGTTCGATTTTCACGCTGACAATATCTCCGGCGCGCAAGGGGCGACGCGAGGCCACGAAAACAGATCCATCGATTTCTGGGGCGTCGAATTTGCTGCGCCCCTTGGAAACAGTCGGGCCGGGCTCGTCGATAATCACTTGCAGACGCTTGCCGACTTTCGCTGCGAGTTTCTTCGCGCTGATCTCCTGCTGCTTTTCCATAAAGCGGCGATAGCGCAATTCCTTCACCTCGTCTGGGACTTGCGGCAGGCCGAGATCATTGGCTGCAGCTCCGCGCACCGGCTCATATTTGAATGCACCAACGCGATCCAGTTTGGCTTCGCCGATCCAGTCGAGCAGAAGATCGAAATCGGCATCCGTCTCGCCGGGGAAGCCGACGATGAAAGTCGAGCGAAGAGCGATATCGGGGCAGATTTCGCGCCAGCGATGAATACGCTCCAGCGCTTTATCCTGATTGCCGGGTCGCTTCATGGCTTTCAGCACATTGGGAGAGGCGTGCTGGAAGGGAATGTCGAGATAGGGGATGACAATGCCTTCCGCCATCAGTTCGACGACTTCATCGACATGGGGATAGGGATAGACGTAATGCAGGCGAACCCAGGCGCCAAGCGCGCCCAGTTCGCGCGACAGGTCGTAGAAGCGCGTGCGCACTGTCCGATCCTGGAACATGCTGTCGGCATATTTCAGATCGAGCCCGTAAGCCGATGTGTCCTGCGAAATGACAAGCAATTCCTTGACGCCGGCTGCGACCAGTTTTTCCGCCTCGCGGAGAACCTCGCCGGCCGGCCTTGAGGCAAGGTCGCCGCGCAATTTCGGGATGATGCAAAAGGAGCAGCGGTTGTTGCAGCCCTCGGAAATCTTCAGATAGGCGTAATGGCGCGGCGTGAGCTTGATGCCTTGTGCCGGGACAAGATCGAGAAAAGGATCATGGGCTGGCGGGACGGCCGCATGGACCGCACCCAGAACGCTCTCATAGGCCTGCGGCCCGGTGATGGCGAGCACATTGGGGAAGCGGTCGCGGATCTGTTCGGGCTCGGCGCCCATACAGCCGGTGACGATGACCTTGCCATTTTCATTCAGCGCCGCCCCGATCGCCTCCAGCGACTCCGCCTTGGCGCTGTCGAGAAAGCCGCATGTATTGACGATGACGGCGTCCGCCCCCGCATGGTTGCGGGTCAATTCATAGCCCTCAGCCCGCAGGCGGGTGATGATGCGTTCGCTGTCCACGAGCGCCTTGGGGCAGCCGAGGGAGACGAAAGAAATGCGGGGCAGGGCGGTGCGGTCGCTGTCTGTATCGTTCATGAGGTTCGGATGCCACGGGCGGGGCGCGCTTGCAACTGAGGATCTCGGCACCCGGCCCGGCGGGCGGCCCGCCTCAAGGGGTCCAAATATAGAAATGATCTTTTCTAAGCTTGCTGCAAATCTTGCCCAAGGTGAGCTGTATAAATACTCTAATATATTGCCAGCCGTTAATTATTGGTTGGGTGAGTATCTTGCAGTCGAGCGTAACGAGTTTGGTCCTGAAAGATGGCCGTACTGAGGCGGCGCAATTGCTCGCTTTGCGCAGCTTTTTTGCCAGCATCGACACGATGCGGGAATCGCTCGATCTCGATGTTGAGGAAATGCTGCTCTATCTGGGCGTCGGCTATCTGAATACGGAGCGGATCCAGCAGGTGGGTGCGAACGGCTATATAGCAACGACCAATGTGTCTTCCGTCGCCGACTTCATGAAAATTCCCAAAGAGACCGCGCGCCGTAAAATAAAGCGGCTGATCTCTCT
>CANHAW010000113.1 GCA_947458675.1 Beijerinckiaceae bacterium | reverse complement strand
TTCGCGCACGGCCACAGCGCCGGGCCCGAAGGATTCAATCGCCAGCCCCGATGTCTCGAGCTCCTGCGCATGAGAAAGCAGGCGCTCGACATCGCCTTCATCCATTTCGACAATGGCCGGGATCAGCAGCATCTGGCGGGCAATGCCGGCCTCTTCGCGCTGTCGTTTAAGTTTCTCATAGACGAGCCGCTCATGCGCCGCATGCTGATCGACAATGACCATGCCATCGCGCGTTTGCGCGATAATGTAAGTGTCATGTACCTGCGCGCGTGCCGCGCCGAGCGGGGAATCGAGCGCCTCCGTTGCAGGCATTGTTTCATGCGCGCGCATATCTGCGCCCGGCGCAAGATCGCCCACGAAGGAAGCCTGTGCCGCTTCGCCAAATCCTGACGTGGGCGCTGCGGGCGAGGCGCGCCAGTCCCAATTGGCATTTTGTGGCGCAGGCCGCTGCCAGCTGCGCGCCATGGTCTCAAGCGTCTTGGTGCCACCGGTCGAACTCGCCCGATGCATGGCCTCGGCGAGCGTCTGTTTCAGCGCACCAATGATGAGACCGCGCACCAGGCCCGGATCGCGAAAGCGCACTTCGGCCTTGGCCGGATGCACATTCACATCGACGAAACGCGGATCGCAAACGAGAAACAGCGCCAGCGCCGGATGACGGTCGCCGGGCAGATAATCCATATAGGCCGCGCGCACAGCGCCATTCAGCACTTTGTCGCGCACCGGGCGACCGTTGACATAGAGATATTGCGCTTGCGCATTGGCGCGATGGAAGGTCGGCAGACCGGCAAAGCCGGTGAGCTGAAAACCCTCGCGCGCAGCACTCACCGCCAGCGCATTGGGCGTGAAATCGCTGCCCAGAATCTGGCTGATGCGCGCCAGTCGCCCGGCATCGCCCGCGCCGCAATCGACATGATCGAAGCCAGAAAGATTGTCGCCTGCGAGCGAAAAACGCACACGCGGATGCGCCATGGCGAGGCGTTTCACAACATCGGCGACAGCCTGCGCTTCAGCGCGGTCGGTTTTGAGAAACTTCAGCCGCGCGGGCGTTGCGAGAAAAAGATCGGCCACTTCGACTTTCGTGCCCTGCGCGCCGGCGGCAGGCGCGACCTCAAACTTCTTGCCGAAATCGACACGCAGATGCGACGCATGATCGGCGCCCGCGCGGCGGGTGACAAGATCGACACGGGCCACAGAGGCGATGGAGGGCAAAGCCTCGCCGCGAAAGCCAAGCGTCGCAATATTGGAAAGATCGCCGTCAGGCAGTTTGGACGTTGCATGACGATCGACAGCGAGGACGAGATCGTCTGCGCTCATGCCCTCGCCATCATCCACCACGCGGATGAGACGCCGCCCGCCCTGCTCCAGCACAATATCGATCCGCTTTGCACCGGCATCGAGCGCATTCTCGATGAGTTCCTTGACGGCAGAAGCCGGACGCTCAACAACCTCGCCCGCAGCAATGCGGTCAATGAGGACGGGATCGAGGCGGCGGACGGGCATGGGGTGCTCAGTCAATTGTGTTGCGTCTTCCTTCTCCCGGCGGGAGAAGGTGGCGCGCGAAGCGCGACGGATGAGGGGATGGGCGACTCAACCGACAAAGATTGTAACCCCTCACCCGGCTCCTGCGGAGCCACCCTCTCCCTCCGGGAGAGGGTTAATCACATGCCAACCGGACGGCCGGCTGCCGTCACCAGAAGCTGCTTGCCCGCAAACAGGCGCTTGGCTGCATCATGCGTATGTTCGAGCGTGACAGCGGCAACGAGAGAATTGCGCTCATCGAGATAGGTCACAGGCAAATTCTCGATCTGCAGACGCAACAGCTGACCCGCGATCTTGGTTGACGTATCGAAACGCAGATCGTAGCTGCCAATCAGATATTTCTGCGCCTTGTCGAGTTCTTCAACTGTCGGGCCATCCTGAGCGAGCTTGCCGATTTCTTCCGTAATGACAGCAAGAGATTCTGCCGCGCGCTCGTTTTTGGTCGACGTGCCGCCGACAAAACTGGCCGTATGGCGATAGGTCACAAGTTGCGAATGAACGGAATAGGCAAGCCCGCGCTTCTCGCGCACTTCCTTGAAGAGACGCGCAGAGAAAACGCCGCCGCCGAGAATGTGGTTGAGCACCATGGCCGGAATATGCTGCGGATCATGCAGCGCAATGCCTGGCAGGCCAAAGCGAATGGTTGATTGCGGCACGTCCACATCGATAACTTTCGTCGTCCCCAGATTGGCGAGCACAATATCGGGCACGGCTGCAAGTCCGGTCTTTTCCGGCAGCGTTCCGAAAATATCATCGAGCAATGTCGCCAGACGTTTGGCATCGATAGCGCCGACAACGGCAACGCACAGGCTTTGGCGCTGCATGACGGCGCGCTGCAGATGCACAAGATCGTCGCGCGAAATGGCCGCCACGCTCTCAAGCGAGCCGCGCGAGGGGCGTCCATAAACATGGTTCGGGAAAGCCAGCTCGCGCCAGGCTTTTGCTGCCAATGCATCGGGGTCGTTGGCTTCCGCGCGCAGGCCTGCCAGCATTTGCGCCCGCACCCGCTCGATCGCATCGACATCGAAGCGCGGCTCATTGACTGCGAGTTTCAGCAATCCAAAAGCAGCATCGACATGACGCGTCATCGTCTTCAGGCGGCCGTGGAAAGTATCGCTATCGGCCGAAAAGGAAATCTCGATGGCCTTGTCGTCCATGGCATTATGGAAGGCCTGCGCATCCATCTCGCCCGCGCCTTCATCCATCAAAGCTGCCAGCATGACGGACGAACCCATGCGTCCGGGCGCATCCTGCGAAGAGCCGCCGGCAAAAGCGAATTCCACCGCCACAAGCGGCACGGCATAATCTTCGACGAGCCAGGCACTGATGCCCTTTTGCGACACGACATGCTGCACGCGTGCTGCGCGCGAGGCCTGCGGGGCAAGGGTCATGTTCGGCGAATGGGGCGCGTTCATGGGCTTTTCCGTTTCTGATATCGCTTCATCATGGCAAGGAGCGGAGCGCTTCCCCTCCCCCTTGCGGGGAGGGCGACTCGCTGCTGCGCAGCGAGCGGGGTGGGGGTTGCGCAACCTTCCGGCACTGATGCTCCGTAGAGAATACAAATGGCAGAGATGCCGCGACCCCCACCCCTAACCCCTCCCCGCAAGGGGGAGGGGGATTAACCCTCAGGCGTCTTCGGTTTCTTTTGGCAGAAGGAAACCGGTCACAGCGCGGCGCCGGTCGAGCCATGTCTTCGCGGCGTCGCGCACATCCTGCGCCGTCACGCCATCCATGCGTTCAGGCCATTGGCGAATGTCATCCACACTCATGCCGGTGGTCAGCGCCGCGCCATACCAGCGCGCAAGCGAGGTCTGATTGTCCTGCGCATAAATGGCATCGGCCACAAGCCGCGTCTTGGCGCGGGCCAGATCTTCCTCTGCCACGCCCTTGTCGATGACCTCACGAATGATGGTCTCAATCGCCTCATCGAGCTGCTGGAGGCTCACATCCGGCGCAGGCATGGCATAGATCCAGAAACGCGTCTCATCGAGCGCCGTGCCCATGTAATAGCATTCAGCAACGACAGCGACTTTCTGCTCCACCACAAGCCGGCGATAAAGCAGGCTCGTCGGCCCGCCACCCAACAAATGTGCAAGCGCCTCCAGCGCTTCCGCCTCGCCCTTGCGCGCAGTGCGATAGGAGGGCACGAGATAAACGGTCTGATGCGAAGGCTGCTCGACCTTTTCATCCGCCAGCGTGACGAGACGATGGGCGCGAGGCTCGGGCTCGCGCGGGCGCTTGCGCTGCGGGGCATCGCCACGCGCGGGGATCGGGCCATAAATCCGGGCCGCCATATCGCGCACTTCATCTTCGCTGACATCGCCGGCGACAATGAGAATGGCGTTTTCGGGCGTGTAGAAGCGGCTGTAATAATTCAACGCATCTTCACGGCCGAGATCCTCGATCTCGTGGTGCCAGCCGATGATCGGCTTGCCATAGGGGTGATGCGTGTAGAGCGCAGCCTGCACGGCCTCGTGCAATTGCGCCGATGGATCGCTGTCGGTGCGCATGCGGCGCTCTTCGAGCACGACATCGCGCTCGGGCGCGACAACATCGTCGGTGAGGACGAGATTGCGCATGCGGTCCGCCTCATATTCCATCACAACCGGCAGATGCGCCTTTGGCATGCGCTGGAAATAGGCGGTGTAATCATTCGAGGTGAAGGCGTTTTCCTGGCCGCCGAGTTCAGCAACGAGTTCGGAGAATTCACCCTTCGGATGTTTCGCCGTGCCTTTGAACATCAGATGCTCGAGGAAATGGGCAATGCCCGATTTGCCTGCCGGATCGTCAGCCGATCCGTTGCGATACCAGACCATATGGGTCACGACCGGGGCGCGAAGGTCGGGGATGACCACGACCTCCATTCCATTGTCGAGACGGAAATGGGAAATGACGGGCCCGGCGGCGGCCGCCGGAGCGGAGGAGCCCGGGGTCAGACCGGCGGATGAAGAAGCCATCGGATTGCGTGCCATGGTCGCCTGTTTTCGAACAAGGAGCCACCACCGGAGGCGGTGGTGGGATCATGGCAACAATATAGGAGATGACAGCGGGAAGTTCATCCCCTGCCGTCCATCTCAGCGTTCGCGCTGTTCCCGGGTCTGACGGTCCCGGATCGCCTGCTGGCGCGCATCGGTAATATCGTCTTCGCGGCGCACTTCGAACGTATATTTCTGGACCGTCGTCGGCTTGCGATAGCCGGCCGGGGGATCGGTCAGGGCCTGACGCGGCGCCTCCTGCCCCGGCACGAGATCGCGCCGCTCATCGACGGCAGAGCGTCCCTTGAGGCTCGACCAGAGCGCTTCCTGATTGCAGACCCGCGCCAGCGGGTCGTTGCAATTTTCACCCGCGGGGCGAGGCTGCTGGGGGCTGCCGGTGCGCACGCGATCCAGCTCGCTGCGGCTCACTGGGTTCCAGACTTCATCGACGCGCGGCTTGCCGGCGGCGGCGCGCTCGGCCTCGCGGCGGGCGATTTCCTGATCCTTCGGCCAAGCCTTGGCGCGTTGCTGGGCGGGCGGCTGGGGCTGCGGCAGGGCCTGCCGGTTGGGCGGCACCACAAGCGGCGCACGCTCGCGATATTCGATGGAAGGCTGTTCCTTGTCGTCGGGCAGGACAAGATTGAGGATCGACGAAAAGACATTTTCGCGCCCGTCATCATTCAGGGCGAGAGCCGGGGATGTGGCAGCCAGCCCCAGAGCCAGCGAAAAGGCGGCAGCAAGGCCTGGACGCAAGTGCGGGCGGCTCGTCTCAAAAGTCATGGCCAATCCTATCGTCCAATCGGGTTTCGAAACCGGCCGGGACACCCCGACCCTGGCAGGAAACCGTGTCTTCGCGGCATTTTGGAGGCAAGCCCCCGGCCCTCAGGCCTTTTCCTGCGCGCAGAAGAGGGATTCATACAGAAGAAGCGCGACGCCCGCAACGATGCCTACATCGGCCAGGTTGAAGACATACCAGGAGAAGGTCCCGACGTGGAAATGGAAGAAATCGGCCACGGCGCCATAGGCAGCCCGGTCGATGGCATTTCCCAAGGCGCCGCCGACAACCAGACCAAGGCCCAGCGCGGTGAAACGGGTCTGCGCCCGCCACATCCAGACCGCCAGAAAAAGGGTCGCGGCCAAAGTGACCGCCAGAAGCCCATAGCGGCCGATCTCCGAATGAGCCTCAAAAAGCGAATAGGACACGCCCCGGTTCCAGGCCATGACCAGATCAAGGAATGGCAGGACGCGCACGGGCTGGCGGCTGGCAATGTCATAGACATCGAGCATCCAGATTTTATGCGTCTGGTCGACGAGCAGCATCAGAAAGCCCGCTGTCACGCCCAGCATGCGCGGCGAGACTTTAACTTTGGGCGGAGCTTCAGGCGCGGCTTCGCTCACAGGAGCCCCGCTGCCTTCAATTCGCGCGGGGCCTGCGCATCGCGCGGCGTGACATCGGGATATTCGGCATCCGCGCCGACCTTGTCGGAGATTTTCCACGAGCGCGCGCATTTGCGCCCGCCGGCTTTTTCGGGAAGGACGCCGACACCGACCACATCATCGAGCGCAAAAGCACCGGCAGGCGCGACGCCAGCACGGATATCGATTGCGGAAGTGATGCAGATTTCCGCGAAATCGAGCCCATCGAGCGTGGCGCGCAAAACATCGTCGGCAATATAGACAACGGGAGCCGCCTCCAGCGGCGAGCCCATACGCTTTTGCGCACGCTCGATCTCGAGCGCGCCTGTGACGACGCGACGGATCGCGCGCACTTTCGCCCATTTGGCGGCCAGCGCCTCATTGCGCCATTCTTTTGGCACTGCGGGGAATGTTTCCAGATGCACAGATGGCGCATCGGGATAGCGCGACAGCCAGGATTCTTCTGCCGTGAAACAGAGAATGGGCGAGAGCCACAAAGTCACTGCGCGGAAAACATCTTCGATACAGGTGAGCGCCGCCAACCGGTCCTTGCTCGACAGCGGATCGCAATAGAGCGCGTCTTTGCGAATGTCGAAATAGAAAGCCGAGAGATCGGTATTGAGGAAGAGCGAGAGCTCCGCCACAACCTTGCGATAATCATAGGTCGCATAGGCCTGCTGGATCACGGTTGAGAGTTCGGCCAGACGATGCAGCATGAGCTTTTCAAGCTCCGGCATGTCCGCATAGGCGACACGTTTGGCCTCGTCATAATGGGCCAGCGTGCCGAGCATCCAGCGCATTGTGTTGCGCAATTTGCGATAGGTCTCGACGAAGGTTTTCAGGATTTCTTTGCCGATGCGCAGATCGTCCGAATAATCGGAAGCCGCGACCCACAGGCGCAGAATATCGGCGCCTGAATCCTTGATGACATCCTGCGGCGCCGTGACATTGCCGAGCGA
>CANHAW010000112.1 GCA_947458675.1 Beijerinckiaceae bacterium | reverse complement strand
GAACGCACGAAGACGTGAAGAGCGGGAGGGATACATGAGCCTTGCGGATCGCCGGCCGATTGCCGGAATCGTCGCTGCTTTGATGACGCTTGGGCTTGGGGGCCCTGTGTCAGCGCAGCAAATGCCATCGATCAATATTGACGCCGACGATATCGGCGGCGTCGTGCGCGGGCCGAATGGGCCTGAGGCGGGCGTTTGGGTCATAGCAGAGACCCGCGATCTGCCGGTGCGTTACATCAAGATCGTCGTCACCGACGATCAGGGACGTTTCGTCATCCCCGATCTGCCCAAGGCCCAATATAATGTCTGGGCGCGCGGCTACGGACTTGTCGATTCCGACAAGCAGCAATTGGAGCCCGGACGTCTGGTTTCCATCGCCGCCAAGCCTGCCCCGAGCGAGGCAGCCGCGGCGCATTATTATCCGGCGATCTATTGGTATTCGATGCTGGGCATTCCCGGCGCCGACCAATTTGGCGGCAAGGGCGCTATTCCTGAAAAAATCCGTCAGAGCGACTGGCTCAATCTGATGAAGAATAACGGCTGCGTGGGATGTCATCAGCTCGGGCAATTGTCGACGCGCACGATTCCTGCCGCTTTTGGAAAATTCGAAACGGGTGCCGATGCCTGGGTTCGTCGCACACAGGCGGGCCAATCTGGCGAGAGCATGACGAATATTCTCGCCGGTGAATTGGGCGGCGTGCCGTATAAATATTTCGGCGAATGGACCGACCGCATCGCCAATGGCGAATTGCCCAAGGCCAAGCCGTCTCGTCCCCAGGGCGATGAGCGCAATATCGTCGTCACTCTGCGCGACTGGTATGATGAGAAAAAATATCTCCACGATCTGATCTCATCAGACCGTCGCAAGCCGACCGTCAATGGCTATGGCCCGCTCTATGGTTCGCCTGAATATGCAGGCGACGACATGCCGATCATGGATGTGAAGACCAATACATTCACAACAGTGAAAATGACGGTCGCACCCGGTACGCCCGAAGCGCTTGGCCCCGGCCACGCGGCCTCGAAAGATCCGCTGCAACCGTCTGCCTATTGGGGCGATGAAAAAATCTGGGATACGCGCGCCAATAATCATAATGGCATGTTCGATCAGGATGGCCGTGTCTGGTTTGCGGCAACCGGTGCGCCGTCTGAAAATCCGGACTTCTGCAAGAAGGGTTCGGATCATCCCTCAGCAAAGGTCTTCCCGCTCGATCGTTCGCAGCGTCGCATCGCCATGTACGATCCGAAGACGAAACAATGGAATGCCTATCCCACCTGTTTCCAGACCCATCATCTGAACTTCGGTTACGATAAGGACAATATTGTCTGGGGTTCGGGCGGCGGGCCGGTGCTCGGCTGGCTGAATACGCGCATCCTGCTGGAAACCGGCGATGCGCAAAGAGCGCAGGGCTGGACGCCGCTGGTTCTGGATACGAATGGCAATGGCAAGCGCGACGATTATGTCGAGCCCAACCAGGCGGTCGATCCCACCAAGGACAAGCGCATTGTGGCCGGTTTCTATGCTGTCATGCCGCATACGGATGGTTCGGTCTGGGGCTCGTTCCGCTCCAATCCGGGCGCGGTCGTGCGTGTCGTGCCCGGCGACAATCCTTCGCAGACGGCGCTGGCTGAAATCTACAATGTGCCTGCGCCGGGATTTGGCGTGCGTGGTGCCGACATCGACAAGCAGGGCGTCGTGTGGGTGTCGCTGGCCTCGGGCCATCTGGGCAGCTTTGACCGTCGCAAATGCAAGGGGCCGCTGAATGGGCCGACTGCCACGGGCAATCATTGCCCTGAGGGTTGGAGCTTCCACAAATATCCGGGTCCGGGCTTTGAAGGCATTGGCGATAACAGCGCCGAGTCGAGCTATTACACCTGGGTCGATCAGTACAATACATTCGGGCTTGGCGAAGACACGCCAGTGTCGACCGGCAATCTCAATGATGGTCTGATCGCGATGAAAAAGGACGGCAAAATGGTCGTGCTGCGCGTGCCCTATCCGATGGGCTTTTACGCGAAGGGACTCGATGGCCGTATTGACGATCCGAATGCCGGCTGGAAAGGCCGTGGCATCTGGGCCGCCAATGGCGATCGCACACCCTGGCTGATCGAAGGCGGCAAGGGCTCGCGCCCGCTGGCAGCCCATTTCCAGCTGCGTCCCAATCCACTGGCGCATTAATCTGTCGTCATGTGACATAACGGAAGGCTCCCGCAAATTGCGGGAGCCTTTTGCTTTTTCGGATTGGTCAACTTCAAGTTGAACCGCTCATTTACTACACGATCTGAAACTCTTGTTTTTCAGGTGTTTGTTTCGCAGTGAGACAAAACCCCCTTTGGGTGTCATCAAAAAAGTAACGCTTAGGTTGTAGAACGATCCTGTTTGAAAAATTAATTCTGCCTCGCGGCAACAGGAGTCGTCATGAAATTGACCATTGCGCGCGCGCTCAACACATTCGGTTTTGCCGTTGTCTTGGGCTGTCTCATCATCGCTGGCGCAGCGACTTATTCCTTGCAGCAATTACGTGTCGGTGGGTCCGCCTACGGCAATATGATTGCCGGAAAAGATCTCGTTGCCGATGTGCTGCCGCCGCCGCTCTATATTATCGAGGCCTATCTCAACGCCAATCTGATCGCCGACGAGCGCGTCACGCTTGAAGAAGCGCGCAAGCGCTTCGCCCCGCTTCGCAAGGATTTCGAAGACCGCCGTGCGCATTGGGCGCGCAGCGAACTGCCGGCTCACTTCAAATCGGAGGTCGCTGCATCTTCCGCTGCGGCAGATAAATTCTGGACCGTGTTGGAAGACAAATATCTGCCCGCAGTCGCGCGCGCCGATCAGCAGCTCATTCAGCGCACGATCAAGGAATTGTCGGCGCATTATGTCGAACACCGTCGCCTCGTGGATGTGCTGGTGATTGATGCAAACAAATTCCTCGCCAGTTCGGAGGCTGAGGCTCAGGCAGCCGGCGGCATGTGGCAGAATATTCTGATTGCCACGGCTGGCCTCGTCCTCATCGGCGTGATCTTCGGCATTGTCGCCATTCGCAATCGCGTCATTCGCCCCATTCTTGGCATGGCTGAATATATGTCGCGTCTGGCCAAGGGTACTTATGATGAAGAAGTCCCCTTCACTGCGCGTGCCGATGAAATCGGCGTCATGGCCCATGCCGTTGCCGTGTTCCGCACGAGCGCCATGGAGCGCCAGCTGGCGCGCCAGCGCGAGGAAGACCAGCGGGCCGCCAATGAGGCGGAGCGTCAGCGCGTCGAGGCTTTGGAAAAGGAAGCCGATCTCAGGCGTCAGCGCGTCATTGAAGCTCTGGCCATGGGGCTCGACCATATTGCGCGGGGCGATCTCGCCTTCCGTCTCGATGAGCCCATGGCGCCCGAATATGAAAAGCTGCGGAATGATTTCAACGCCTCCATCACGGCTCTGGCGGCAACATTGAAATCGATTTCGTCAGCCACGGATTCGGTTCACAATGGAGCCCGCGAGATTACGACTGCGGCTGATGATCTGGCCCGGCGCACCGAGCAGCAGGCTGCTGCACTCGAACAGACATCGGCGGCGCTCAATGGCATTGTCGATGCGGTGCGCAAGACATCCGAAATGTCAGAAAAGGCCCGTGCCGCAGTCACTGCGGCGCGCCAGGAAGCCGATGGCTCGGGCACGGTTGTGCGCGATGCAATCACCGCCATGGATACGATCGAACAATCGTCGCGCCAGATCGGCGAGATTATCGGCATGATCGATGAAATTGCGTTCCAGACCAATCTACTTGCCCTCAATGCGGGCGTTGAGGCCGCGCGTGCGGGCGAAGCAGGGCGCGGTTTTGCGATTGTCGCGCAGGAAGTGCGCGGCCTTGCCCAGCGCTCGACCGAAGCCGCCAAGGCGATCAAAGGATTGATCTCGACATCGAGCACGCAGATCGAGCAGGGCGTCGGTCTTGTGCGCCATACGGGTGAGGCCTTCACCTCGATTGGCCAGCAGGTTGCAGCCGTCACGCATTTGGTGGAGGCGATTGCCACTTCCGCGCATGATCAGGCCGTCAGTCTGCGCGAGGTCAATTCTGCGGTGAACCAGATGGATCAGAGCACGCAGCAAAATGCCGCCATGGTCGATCAAACGACCAATGCCAGCCATTCCTTGACCGACAAGGCCAATGATCTGGGCCGGCTGGTCGCCAAATTCACCTTGGATGGCGCTGCGCGTGCGGTTGGTCTGGCAAGGGCCGATTCCACGCCCAACGATCCGCCGGTGCGCTCCTTCAGCCAAAAAATTGCGGCGGCCTTCGGTCGCTGAGGCAAAGAGGACGGGGTGGCCTTCGGGCCGCCCCTCCTCGCCAGAAGGCAGGTCAATGCTTTTGCACCCGCCATGCCGGGCGGCCTTGGAGCTTAACCCTACGTTAGAGATATCTGGCGCAATTTGGGCGCCGGGAAATTGAGTCTCGCGTATTCCCGCCAGTTCAGCCCCTTTCGGGGTCTTCGATCCCGCGTCGCCCCAAAGGCGATGCGGGATTGTTGTTTTCAGGGACGTGAGTTGCGTGTCGGGCCCATTTCCGGGATAAATTCCGCAAGACCGGTCGAAGATGTCGTCAATGGCTCCGCCGGTCGTAAGAGGGAGCGTCACAATGTCATTCATTCGCCGGAGCTCTTCGTTCCGCGTCATGGTCGCCGCCGTCGGCACTGCGCTTGGTCTTCTTGCCGCGCCGGCTTCCGCCAATGATTTTTATGCCGGCAAGCAGATCGTCTTTCTGATCGGCGGCGATGCAGGGGGCGGCTACGATCTTTATGCGCGCTCGCTGTCGCGCCACATGGGCCGGTTCATCCCCGGCAATCCGACCTTCATTGCGCGCAATCAGCCCGGCGCCGGCTCGGGCACGGCAGCGGCCTATCTCTCTTCCGTTGCGCCCAAGGACGGCACAATGATCGGCGCGCTCTTCCCCGGCGTCATCATCGGGCCTTTGCTGGAAGAAAAGCAGCAGGGCCTCTTCGATCCGACCAAATTCGTCTATCTGGGCAGCGCCGATAGCGGCACGCGTGTCTGCGTCACCTTCGGCTCATCCAAGATCAAGACTTTCGAAGATGCGCAGAAGAATCGCGTCGTCATCGGCGCCAGCGCGGCAGGCGGCTCGACGCGCGATTATGCCTTCCTCCATCGCAACACGGCCGGCGCGCAATTCGACGTCGTCAGCGGCTACAAGGGCACGGTCGATATTTTCCTCGCCATGGAGCGCGGCGAGGTCGATGGCATGTGCGGTCTCGACTGGTCGAGCCTGAAGTCGCAGCGTCCGGCCTGGGTGAAAGAGAAAAAGATCAATATTCTCGTTCAGAACGGTCTCGATTCCGAACCTGAGCTCGATCAGCTCGGCGTGCCGAATCTGTGGCAATTCATCAAGAGCGAGGCTGATCGCAAGGCGGTCGAAATGGTCTTCAGTCAGCAGATTTTCGGCCGGCCCTATATTGCCCCTCCGGGCGCCAATCCGGCCCAGGTGAAAGTCTTGCGTGAAGCCTTCATGAAGACCGTGAAGGATCCCGATTTCCTCAATGATGCGGAAAAGAGCCGCCTCGATATTCTCCCCTCATCAGGCGAGCGCGTGCAGGAAGTGGTCGAAAAACTTTTTGCCACGCCAAAAGAGACAATCAAGCGCGCCAAGGAAATCATCTCGCCCCCGACATGATCGGCCCTGCGCCAATGGCTGCAAAACCCCCGCTGCAGAGCGGGGGTTTTTTTATGCAAGATCGAGCCTTGCGCGCCCAAGCCCCTCGATCTCGGCCACGATCTGGGCTGCTCGCGACAGGCGAAAAATCTTGTTCAGCGAGCCCGTGGTGATGAATTGCCCGGCGCGCAATTCCTCACTCGTGTCGGGCTGCTGGCTTGCAAAAGCTGCGACGGCTTTCAGCGGCTCATCATCGCCATGAACGGCGGCATGTTCGGCCACGCAGGCGCCATCCACAATCAGGCGAAGTGTCTGCCCCTTGCGCGGCACCGCGCTGACATCCCTGCGGCCTTCGCCCGGTACAAAGGCCGCATGGTTGAGATTGTCGGCCAATCGGGCGGCAAAGGGCACATGATCGAAATTCGCATAGCGCGTGCCCACCAGTTCGATGGCGACCAGAATCTCGCCTGTTGCCGCCAGAATATCCGCCACTGAAAAAGTCTGGCCGCGCGGAAGATCGCGGGCGAGGCGAATGGCAAATTCGACCTCGACAATCACTTCCTCGCCCGGCGCCAGATAATAGATGCCGCCATTCTCCCGCATGTCGCAGGCAAGCAGGGGTCCAGCGATTGGTGCGCCCTTTGGGTCGAACCCGGTTTTCCAGCCGATCGGGCGCGACCCCACCAGAGCGGCCGTCTCGGCCTGAATGCGATAGGCCTGCATCTGGTCATTGGGGCCATCGGCCTGCGTCCACACATGGGGAAGACGGGTGAGGCGGGCGGCGGACAGGGCTGTGGCAAGGGGATGGCTTGGCATGGACGTTCCGGATTGAGCGCGATTCGGTGACAGAGCGGGACAATAGCCACTTTCGGGTTGATCCGGAGAGCCAAATGGGGCATAGACGCCGCACGAAAACTTCCAGGCGGGTCGCTCCCTGCCTCAAAACCTGTTCGGGGACGATCATGAAGGTCCGTAACTCTTTGAAATCTCTGCGTGGTCGCCATCGCGACAACCAGATCGTGCGCCGCAAGGGCCGCGTCTACATCATCAACAAGACCCAGAAGCGCTTCAAGGCGCGCCAGGGCTGATCGCCCTTTCCGGTCTTGTCTGAAAAGCCCCGGCCTGCCGGGGCTTTTTCTTTTGAAGCCTGTCTTCCCTGCCTTGTGATGGGCATGGCGGCATCCCGCCCTTTGACGCCCCGCATGGGCCGCCCTAATCTTGTCCCATGCGCGCTCGTCCTTGGCCCTTCTCG
>CANHAW010000111.1 GCA_947458675.1 Beijerinckiaceae bacterium | reverse complement strand
TCGATGGCCGATGGATTGGGCCAGGGCGCAGCCGGCGTTGCCCGGCGCGAGGGTGAGGAATAAGAAAATTCCTCCATCGGCGTGGCCAAAACTTCGCGCGGCAGCGTCAAATAGATCGGTCCCTTGGGCTCGCTCATGGCCAGATTGATGGCGCGGTCCACGGCAGGCTCAATCACCTGCACATTTGGCAATTCATAATCCCATTTGACGAATTCGCGCAGCATCGAGCCTTGATTGCGCATTTCCTGTGGCCAGTGAATCTCGCCTGAACGCTGTCCGAGCAATCCACCTTCTTCGCTATAGGGCGTGCGGCCGGCCGAAAAGAGAATCGGCACATTGCCGCGCCAGGCATTCATGACGCCGCAGACGGCATTGGCCGTGCCGACATTCACATGCACCATGACAAGCTGTGGGCGCCCGGTAATGAGATAATAGCCCAGCGCCATGCCGACAGCGACATTCTCATGCGGCACGGTGATGGGATGGGGCGATTGCCCGCCCGTCGCCTCGATCTTGCTCATCGCCTCGATCATGGGAGCGAACTCAGTTCCTGCATTGGCGAAAAGATAATCGACGCCGCGATCTTTCATCAGCGTCAGATAGGCTTCCGCCGCAGTTGTTTCTTGAATCTTCTTCTCGGCCACGGCGGACTCCTTTTCTTGTCTTGTTCTTATCTTGCTTCGCGCACGTCTTTCGCCTTCGTCAGAACGGCGGCCGGCGTCTTGCTGAGATTGTCGACATATTGCTGCATTTTTTCGCCCGACAGCGGATCGAAATCGAGGCTCAAGCGGCGGATCTCTTCAAGATATTCGGGATCTTTCAGCATGGCATCGAAGGCGCGGCGCAAAATTGTGACGCGTTCAGCCGGCATGCCGGGAGGTGCCAGAATCGATTTGCCGATTTCCGTTGCCGATGCATAAAGCGAAAGAATGGCGCGATCTTCCGGCGTGCGGCCCAGTTCCACCATGGTCGGAACATCCGGCAATTCAGGATGGCGTTCTGCGCCCCATTGCACGACGATATGGGCCTTCTTCTGATCGAGCCAATCGCGTTTGGCGGCCTTCACAGTGGACCAGGCGAGAAGGCAACCATCGATCTCGCCTTTTTCCATGGCAAGGCAGCTTTCAGCTGCGCCGCCATAGCCGGTCACCATTTTGAATTTGGTTCCGCCCAGCGCATTGAGCAAGCGCGGATAGATGACGGCAGGCGCCATCGGTCCGCTGCCGCCCTGCACGGTTTCCTTGGCGCGTGCTTCTTCAATATTGCGCACATTCGCGCTGGCCCAGATCACCTGCACATTGGTGCTGGCGCTGATGCGGCCGATCCAGTTGAAATTTTTCGACACATAGGCAACGCCCGCTGTGCCGAGCAATTCTTCGGAGGGCGCTGTATCGGGAATAATGCCGAGCGTCGTTCCATCCTTGGGGGCGACGCTATACATGAAATTCGAGGCCTTCATGCCGCCTGCGCCAACCATGTTTTGGGGCACGACTTTCGGATTGCCGGGAATATATTTGCCATAATGGCGCGAGACCAGGCGGCCATAAATGTCGTAACCGCCGCCGACCGGAAAGCCGATGATCAGATTGACCGTATTGTCGCGATAAAAATCAGAGGCGCCGCCGCTTTGCGCCTGCGCGCCGGCGGCGCTCAATGAGGCAAGCACGAAAGCAAGCTTGCCCAACCCAATCGAGCGCATGGAATCCTCCCGGAATTGTTTTGCCGCAGCATAGACCGGGCCTGTGCGAAGGCCAAGCGTGAGCTCGCCCCGGCGGGGGCTGCGGGGCAAAAAATCGGGGCGGGGCCGGCAAAGGCGGACATCAGCTGCATCACGCTTGCGCGAGCCGCCATCCCGCTTCATTCTGCGACCCCAACAAGGCAGGGGGGAAGCAAATGGCCGGCGAACAAGGCCCAGGCGCGGGATTGCGCTTTATCGATGTGCACCATCATTGCGTATTGCCCGAATATGAGAAGGCGATTGTCCGTTCGGGGGCGGCAGACCCTTCGCGGCCCCTGCGCAAGAACAGCGATCCTGACGCTTTGGTCGAGACCATGGGCTATTTCGGCATCGACGGCGCCGTTGTGAATCCGCTCTCTGTGGCTGGCGTCCATCATGGTGATGATGCCAATGCGCGTTATCTCTGCGAGACGACGGGCGAGGCAATGGCGAAATTCGTCTCGCGCCATCCCACCAAACTGGGTTTCTTCGCCCCCGTGCCATTTCCCGATGTCGATGGGGCCTTGAAGCAGGCGGCCTATGCGCTCGATCATCTCAAGGCCGACGGCATTATCATGCTGACCAACCAGAATGGTGTCTATATCGGCGATCCTGCGGCAGATGCTTTTTATGCGGAACTCGACCGTCGCCACGCCAATGTTTTCGTCCATCCGGCGCGCGCATCTTTTGTCGATGATCTGACGCTGAAAATGTGGGGTCCGATTGTCGAATATCCGTTTGAGACGACGCGGATTGCCGCCAATCTCATCTACAATGAGCAGATGCGGAAATACCCGAATATCCGCTGGATTCTCGCCCATGCGGGCGGCTGTCTGCCCTATATTTCACTGCGGCTGAAATTGATGGAAGAGCAGGATCCCAATGGCCCACCCGATTTTAAAGATCGTGTGCCCGAAGGCGTGACGCCCTATATCGGCAAGTTCTATTTCGACACGGCCATTTCAGGCTCGCGCGCGGCCATGGCCTCGCTGCGCCTCGTGGCCCCGTCATCGCAGATCATGTTCGGCAGCGACTGGCCTTATATCCACCGCCAATATGTCGATGAACAGATCGCCAATATGCGCGACATGCCGGAACTCGCCGATATTTTCGCGCAGGTCGAGCGCGAAAATGCCCAGCAACTCTTTCCGAGGTTTGGTGCCTCAAGCTGAAGGATGACCTGGATCTGGTGTGCTAGATCTGGCCTTCAGCCTGCATTTTCCACAAATCCCATGCGCGATCGACCTGTGTGTCGATCACGCGTGCGGTTGTTTCTGCCTCGCCTTCGGTGAGGGGTTCGATGGGGCCAAGGCGCATGGCTTCGGCCTGCAGGCGCGCGTTATTTTCCGTATAGACAGCGCGGAATACCGCTTGCTTCAAGCGGTCGCCGACAACGGTCGAGCCATGCCCGCGCATGAGCACAACATTGCCCGCGCCAAGCGATTTTGCCACGCCGGCGCCAAGCGCGCTGTTGCGGATGAGCAGATCTGACGATTCACCCGCTATATCGCGGATCTCGAAAATCGGCGCGCATATGCCGATGAAACCGCCCATATGGCAGACGGCACGGAAGGGCACGCCTTTGAGAATGGAGAAAGGCACGACCGCAACCGAATGCGAATGGACGACAGCCATAACATCGGGGCGCGCGCGATAGATTTCCGCATGGATGAAGCGCTCGAGATAGACGGCGCGTCCATTGGCATCGAGCGCGCGACCATCGAAATCGAAAGTGACAATGTCGCTGGGCGTCACGAGAGCCGGCGCCATATTGCGCGCCAGCAGGAAACGGTCGGGATGTTTGTCGTGGCGCGCACTGACATGACCGAAGCCATCGACGACGCCTTGGCGGAACAAGATGCGATTGGCAATGGCGAGATCGCCGAGGAGCGCCGCATCGGCAGGCTGCGAGGGGCTCGCATGGTCGGAAATGGTTTCGGCTGCTGCTGCAGGATCGTCAAAGAGGGACGTGCACATCACCTGTCTCCATTTTCTCCGTCATTGGAGGCGAAGACGAAACAATCCAGAAAAGCCTGCCTTGCGGCCTCTGGATTGCTTCGCTGCACTCGCAATGAAGTTCAGAGCCTATTCATTTCCCGGCATCATTGTCGAGCAGCCACCATCGACGAACAGATCGGCGCCGACGATAAAGCTTGAATCGTCTGACACGAGGAAAAGGATCGCCTGCGCCAGATCGATCGGAACGCCGGGGCGGCCGACAAGATTCTTGACCGGGCGCGTCGGATCGAAATCATCCTTGCCGACGGGCGAGCCGATCTTGTTGGGCACCACGCTGTTGACGCGGATATTGTGCGGAGCAAGCTGGATCGCCATGGAGCGGGTGAGATTGACGACGCCACCCTTGGCCGCCGTATAGGCGATTGCGCGTCCGCGGCCATAATAGCCGGAGGTGGACGAGACATTGACGATGCGTCCGCCATTTCCTGCTGCAATCATGGCCTTTGCGGCATGCTTGCCCATGAGGAAAGGTGCGGTGAGGGTGATCGCAATCGTGCGGTTCCATTCCTCGGTCGTAATGTCGAGCATGTGCTTATTGTCGGAGATGGCGACATTATTGACGAGAATGTCGAGACGGCCGAAAGCATCGACCACGCCCTTTGTTGTGGCTTCGATGTCGCCTTCTTTCGACACGTCGCAAATGAAGGCCTTGGCCTTGCCGCCTGCAGCGATAATGTCGGCCGTCACCTTTTCGGCGCGCGCCCGGTCGAGATCGACGACAGCGATGGATGCGCCATTTTTCGAGAGCAATTTGGCAACGTCTTCACCAATATTGCGACCGGCGCCAGTCACGACCGCGACTTGTCCCTGAAGTTTCATATTCGTCTCCTCCCCAAATGAGCCGCTTCCGCCCGTATGCGTTGCGCTTTCTGCGCCGTCTCGGCTTAAAACCATATTGCCATGGCCGGGCGCTCTGCGCCCGACTTTTTTATCCCTGATGTGCGGCCCGCGCCTGTTTTGTCGCTGCCTCATCAATGATGAAATCATCCCCCGCGCGGCTTGCCACTACGCCATAATCGCGCTTGGCGCCTTGCAGCGTCACATAGCCTTCGCGCAGGTCGCGCAGGACAAGGGCGGGGTCGCGTGTATAGCCATTGGCAAAGCCGCCGCCGCCGGGCGTTTCAAGCCGGAACCGGTCGCCGCCCTTCAGCGGATAATCGGCATAGCGGGTCGGCAATTGCTTGGCCGATGGCGTATCGGGATTGACGATAATGTCGCCGGTGCGACCCTTGCCGCCATCCGCCGCGCCCTCAGGTGCGATCACATGTTTGGTCGAGCGGATCGAGAAACGCGCATCTTCGAGATTGAGATATTCGCGGCAGATGCCCAGACCGCCGCGATATTTTCCCGCACCGCCGGAATCGGGAATGAGTTCGAAGCGCAGAACACGCGTCGGGAATTCGCTCTCGATGATTTCAATGGGTGCGATTTTGGCGTTGGACTGATTGACCGATGTGCCGCTTTGGCCGTCCTTTCGAGCGCGTGCGCCGCCGCCGCCGCCGAGAATTTCATATTGCACATAGCCCTTGCCCGTATAGGTCGAGCGCCCGCCCAGAATGATCGAGCGTGAGCCGCAACCATCTGCGCGCGCCAGGCCCGGCACAATATCGGTGAGCGCACCATAGAGGGCTTCAACCAGCGCATGGACAGTGGGGTTGTAAGTGTTGACCGGCGCAGGAAAGCGCGGGTTCAGCACCGATCCGTCGCGCGCATCGATGGAGAAAGCCCGCAAGACGCCGCTGTTGATGAATGTATTGGGATCGACCAGCGACACGAGCACATAGCCGATGGCGGCTCTGACCGTGGGCGGGCGAATATTTGCCGGGCCTTTTGTCTGGTCGGCGCTTTTCGAAAAATCGAAATGGATGCGGTCGCCTTTTTTCTCGACGCAGACATGGATGCGCACGGGCTTGCCCGTCTCCACGCCATCGTCATCGACAAAACGCTCGGCCTCGTAGCGGCCGTCTTTCCATTCAGAAATGGCCGCGCGCATGCGCTTTTCAGCCAGTTCGATCAGGCGTGCAAAGCAGGCAACCGAGCGATCGCGGCTGAATTTGCGCACGAGTTCGATGAGCCTCTGCTCGCCCAGCCGCGATGAGCCCAATTGTCCGCGAATATCGCCCAGCACAAGTTCAGGCGTGCGGCTATTGGCGGCGATTATGCGCTCGATTTCGGTGCTGCGCTGAAGCTTGCGCTGGTAGCGCACGGCTGGCAGATGCAGGCCCTCGTTAAATGTCTCCTTCGCCTGGCCGGAGCAGGAGCCGGGCACAGGGCCGCCAATATCGCTTTTATGCGCGATCGATCCGGTAAAGCCGATCAGCTCGTCATGGAAGAAAACGGGCGTGATAACGGCCATATCGGGCGCATGCGGCGAGCCACCCTCATAAGGATGATTGATGAGGAAAGCATCGCCCTCTTCAATATCGTCATAGGAGCGGATGACAGCCGCGCAGCAGGCGGGGAATGCGCCAATGTGGAGCGGCAGCACGACATGCTGGGCGATCACTTCGCCATCTGGCCCCATGATCGCGCAGGAGGCATCCTGCGACTCGCGGATGATGGTTGAGAAGCCCGTGCGGAAAAGCGAGTTCTGCATTTCCTGCACAATGCCATCGAGACTCGCGCGGATGATTTCCAGCTCGACGGCGTCGACATTTTTTGTCACGGCGGCTGCCATCACGCGTCTCCCATGGTGATGATGATGTTTTTATGATTGTCCACGCGCGCACTCTGGCCGGGGAAGAGGACCGTCGTGCAATCGAGCTGGTCGATCACGGCAGGGCCTGCAAAAGTCGCTCCAATATCGAGCTTTTCGCGCTGATAGACAGGGCATGAGATGGTCTTGCCGTCGAAGCGCATGTCGCGGCGCTCCCGGATGGCGTCTTCTGTCTTCAAGCCTTGCGGCGTGAAAGAGGGAAGCTTGACCGGCGTCACGCGACCGATGCCGCGCAGACGATAGGAGACGATTTCGACCGGCTCATTGGGCGCGGTATGTCCAAACATCTGGCGGTGGGCCTCATCAAATTCCGCGCGCAGACGGTTGAGGCCGCCAGCACCCAGCGAAGCCGGCAGAGGCATGGATATTTCATAGCCTTGGCCCGCATAGCGCATGTCGAGGGAGCGTTCGATTTCAATTGCACCGTCTTTCTTGGCCAAGCGATACCTACTTATCTGTT
>CANHAW010000110.1 GCA_947458675.1 Beijerinckiaceae bacterium | reverse complement strand
GGTGACGCGGAAAAGGTGGCCGAAAGTATTGTGCGACATGGGAGCTTTTTAGGAGGCGGGGGAGCGCTTGGCAATGCGAGAGGGCTGGGCGATCATCGCCCATATTGACATTTATAGTGATATCACCATATTTTCATGGACAGACAGATTTTCCCTCGTCCGGTCGCGTGGATCGGCTCCAGCAAAAAAGACTTCGCTTCCTTCCCCGAAGAGGTGCAGGCGGAAATGGGCTATGCCCTCTACCTTGCGCAAACCGGGAACCGACATCGCCACACAAAGATGCTGAAGGGCCTTCCATCCGGCACGCTAGAAGTTTTGGTGACGTCACGCGGCGACACATATCGAATGATTTACACAATCAGGTTTCCCTCGGTGGTCTTCGTACTCCACGCATTTCAGAAGAAATCAAAATCGGGCATCGCTACGCCCAAATTCGAGATGGATATTGTGCGGCAGCGGCTCCGTGACGCTGAAGAATGGATGAAAGGTGTTGGGCGATGAAACGAGCCATTCAGGTGGAGATGGGCAGCGACAATATTTTTGCCGACATCGGCCTACCCAATCCGGAAGAGCATCTTCTTAAAGCGCAGCTCGTCGTGAAAATCGCCAAGCTCATGAAGGAACGCGGATTGAAGCAGCGCGAAGCGGCAGAGGCCTTTGGCATTCGGCAGCCAGATGTGTCGAAAATGCTGCGCGGTGATTTTCGTCAGTTCTCGGTCGAGCGCCTCATGCACTTCCTTGTCGCTCTGAATCAGGACGTCGAAATCGTGGTTCGCCCCCGCCGTCCGCGCGAGACAGGTCCCGCGCTGCGGGTTGCATGAAGAGCTTCAGGGAGCGCGATCGCTCATCCTCGCCCTAGCCTGCATGCGCCACTTCCCGCGCGGCTGCCGGCTGCGCGGGAGCCCCGATCCATTGAGTGTGGGGGGGAATATGCTCGCCCTTCATGACGATGGTGAGCGGGCCCAGCTGCGCATAATCGCCGATCTGCGTATCGTAAAGAACGGTGGCATTTGCGCCGACCGTCACGCCCGTGCCGACATGGATGCGCCCGACTTTCATGACGCGATCTTCATAAAGATGCGTCTGCAGCGCGCAGCTGCCATTGAGCGACACGAAATCGCCGACGCTGACGCAATCGAATTCCGTAATGTCGGTCATGTTCATATAAACGCCGCGGCCCATTTTTGTACCGAACAGGCGCATCACCCATGGCAGGAAGGGCGTGCCGCGCAAATGTTCGATCAGCACTTTACCGGCAAGCCCCCAATAGAGCACTGCGACGGCTTCCGTGCGCATGGCCCACCATGACCACATGGGCTTCATCAAAGGCATGTAGCGCCCGATGGTGATCCATTTGAAAACCACGACGACCAAAGTCACGGCAATCGAGATCAGCATGGAGGCGGCAACGAAATTGGCGAAGAGATCGTCCCATTCCCCGGCCAGCAAAGAGGGGCCGAAATATTCCACCGCCCATGTGCCGAATGTGATGAACAGCATGGTCGAGAGCGAAACATGCACGGCCTCGAACAAAGCGCGTGCGGCCTTCTTCCAGAAGGGGGGCTCATAGGTCCAGTTTTCCGACAGCGCATCGAATTTCTGGCGCACCGGCAATTTCATCGGCGGCGAGCCGAACCATGTATCATTCTCGCCAATCTCATGGTTTTCCGGCGGCTTCGACTTGATGCCGATCAGCGCGCCTTTTGGAATGATCGAGCCCGGCGGCACAACGGCATCATTGCCGACAAAGACATTCGGCCCGGTCTTGACCTTGCGCAGGATCATCCAGCCGCGGCGTATATCTTCATCGCCCAGCATGACTTCATCGGCGATAAAGTTTTTCTCCCCAATCTCGACGAGATCGAAACGGCCCGCGAGATTGGTCGATATTTCCGCGCCCTTGCCGATCTTGGCTCCCATCAGGCGATACCAGGCGCGCATGTAAATGGTGGCAAAAAGCGAAGTCAGCGTCTCCAGCGTGATCTCGGTGGCAAGGGCCACAACCCACATGCGGAAATAAAACCAGCTATGGACCGAATAGCGGCCCTCTTTGACGCGCGGCAAAACAATCCAGCGCACGCAGATGATGAAAGCAACCGTGACCAGCACCATGACGAAAGCGGTCGGCCAGGCGAGGAAGGGGATCGACAGCATGTAATAAGTGCGATCGAGCGAGGCGATGCCGATCCATTCATCGAGCTGATTGAAAAACCAGAAAGCCGGAAAGATCGGCAACATGCCGATCGGCGGGATCGCCAGCATGGCGACCGTGTAGCAGAAGGTCTGGGGTGCCCGATGTGCCGGCGTGGCCTTGGGAAATTCCTCGACAGTAGCCGGATCGCGTTCGGCGACCTTGCAGGCGGGCGAACCATCCCAGATTTCATAGGCTGGAATATGGGCACCGGCTGGAACGGAGGTGAGATCCCTGATCTCTGCACCATCGCCCAGCGAGGCTCCGCCTTCGATCACACAGGATGAGCCGACATAAGCATCGCGACCGATGACGACCGGCTCGATGATGAGCTCATAACCGACAACGCGTGCAGTGGCGATCTCGACCTTGCCGCCGATGCAGCAGGCATCGCCGAATGTGATGAGATCGATCGCACCGGATTCGAAATCGCTGATAATGGCATCGTCACCCACATTCGCGCCGATGGCGCGCAGATAGACGCGCATGAGTGGCGAGGCCTGAAACCATTTCAAATGGGTGAGACCGATCAGGCGCTGCGCCAGCCACCAGCGAAAATAATATGTGCCCCAGAGCGGATAGCGGCCGGGCTTGGTGCGCCCGATGATCAGCCATTTGCCGCCGATGGCGAGCGCAATCGTCGTGATCGTGATGCAGACATAAACGCCAAACAGCGACACCACTTCCGAGAGAAGGCTCGCCTCCGGACTTGTCAGCAGCATGTAGGAAATGAAAACGCCCAGCCATTGCGCCGTCATCAAGGCGATGATGAAGGGCAGAACCGCAGCTTGTGCCAGACCGCAGAGGAAACGCCGGCGGAAGGGGGGCGGCGCAAAGGAAAGATCGCGCGGGGCTGCAACATGGGCAAATTTATGATCCAGCATTTCGCCCATGGCGCGCAGATTGCGCGTCGCATAGACATCCTGCAGCGTCATGCCTTCAAGCCCCGGATGCTGACGCACCAGCGAGACGAAACGCGCGGCCAGCAAAGAATGCCCGCCAAGATCGGTAAAAAAATCTGCATCGAAAGGAATGGCCTGGGGCGGCAGCACGGCTTTCGCCGCCTCCAGCAATTTGGCCTCGGTCAGTGTGCGCGGCTCTTCCTGCTCCTCGCTTGAGGCTTGGCTCTCCAGCGCCACGCGTTTCAGCTCATTGCGATTGATCTTGCCCGATGACAGGCGCGGCAATTCGTTCAAACTCTCGAAACGCGACGGCACCATATAGGCGGGCAATCTCTCGCGCAGCATAATGCGCAGATTGCGCGGATCGATCGTCACCTGCGCGGCTTTGTCGGTGACAAGAAAGGCCACGAGCTGATCGATATCGTCATCCTTGCGCAAGACGACAGCTGCCTGCGCAATGCCTGGAATCTCTTCGAGCTTGGCTTCGATCTCGCCCAGCTCAACACGGAAGCCGCGAATTTTCACCTGATCGTCGATGCGACCGCGAAAGCTGATATCGCCATTGGCTTCCATCACCACGGCATCGCCGGAGCGATAGAGAACCGGATCGCCTGCATCGCTGGCGAAGGGATTGGCGATGAATTTTTCTGCCGTCAATGGCGCGCGGTTGAGATAGCCCTTGGCAACACCGGGCCCGCCGATCAGCAATTCTCCCTCAATGCCGCGACCGACAAGATTGAGCGCATCATCGACGACATAGCAGGAATAATTCGGAATTGGCCCGCCAATCGTGACTTTTTCATCCGGCCGCAATTCAGCAGCCGTGGCAACGACAGTAGCTTCCGTTGGGCCATAGGTATTGAAGATGCGACGGCCGGGACGATTCCATTTTTGCGGCAAGCTTGGCGGGCAGGCTTCGCCGCCCAGAAGAATCAAACGCAATGACGCGACATCGCGCGGCAACATCGCAAGCAATGTCGGCACTGTATCCAGCACGGTAATGCCGGCTTCATCCATCACATCGGGCAGACGATCCGTCTCGCCGATGATCTTGGGCGTAGCAACAAACAGGGTTGCGCCGACGAGATAGGGGATCCAGATCTCTTCCATCGAGAGATCGAAAGCAACCGAGGCACCCTGGAAGACAATGTCTGAACCAGTAATGTCATAGACCGCATTGGCGGCGCGCAAATAATGACAAATATTGCGGCCGGTGATGACAATGCCCTTGGGCACACCGGTCGAGCCGGACGTATAAATCATATAGGCAGGCTGATCCGCGCGCGCGCCAAGCGTACGCGCATCGACAGGCGAATGATCATTGTCGTCGATCAGATCCTCGCGCGCGACAATGGCGCAGGGCATGTCGAGCACCGGGTCGGCGGGAGCGGCGAGCAAAAGACGCGCACTCGCATCTGCGAGACAAACAGCAATGCGCTCAGGCGGTGCATCTGCATCGAAAGGCAGCCAGGCGGCTCCCGTCTTGGCAATGGCGATCTGGGCGGTGAGCAAATGTCCGCCGCGCGGCATCCAAAGGCCCACAACATCGCCCGGCCTGACGCCACGCCGCAACAATCCGCGCGCCATGGCCGTGGCAGCCGCATCGACCTGCGCGTAAGTGAAGTGCTCGCCATCGACAATATGGCAGATCGCACCGGGGGCAGTTGCAACTGTGGCGGCGAAAATTTCGGCGAGCAATTCATCGCGCAGGAAATCCGGTCGCGCTTCACCGCGCAGGACAGCCAAGGCTTGCGTCTCATTTCCGGAAAGGGTTGGGTCGTCCTGCGGATAATGGGTCATGATGCCGTTTTCGGCTGCCGCGACCGTCGGGCTCTTTGGGGCTCCGGCTTGTGCAAGCGATCAGCACCAAGGCGCCGCCGCCGACGGTCATGTCAGACTCATGCCCTCCCTCTCAACGCCGGCTCCCGAATCCCCAGAGCCGGACCGCCGCTTGAAGGATAATCCAGAAAGCGCGTGAATGGCATATGAATGCCAAGCCCCTGCACCTCTTTTGCATCATATCCAGCGGTAGGAACCGGCCTCGAAAACGAGAACCCTGCCCTGCCAAATGTCTGACATGGGCGCGCGTTCCGTCGCTGCCCCGCCGAGCAGATGCATCAGGCAGCGCGCAACCCCGCCATGAGCCACCGCAACCGTGTCGCAAGCAATCGTCTCAAGCCAAGGCTGCAGCCTTTGGGCCAGCATGGCATAGCTTTCCCCGCCGGGCGGCTGGAGAAACCATTTATCGGCCTCGCGACGGTCGGCCATATCGGGATCGGCTGCTTTCACCTCAGGCCAGGTGAAGCCCTCCCAGCGACCGAAGGACATTTCCTTCAGCCGGTCATCGAGACGGTAGGTGAAAGGATCGAGCCCGAGAGAGCCGCGCGCCAGCTCCATCGTGCGGCGCGCACGGACCAGCGGCGAGGCGACATAATCAAAGCCGGAAAGGCGCGCGATATCGCGACCCAGAATGCGCCCGACAATCTTGCCCGCTTCTTCAGCCTGGGCCTCGCCGCGTCCATTGAGTGCAATATCGGCATGGCCCTGCAGGCGGCCTTGCGCATTCCAGTCGGTTTCACCGTGGCGCAAAAAGACGAGGCGATGGCGCAATTCGAACATCATGACGCGGACAAGCCTGAGCAATCCCGCGTCACGGATCAATCCTTGCCGGCGACCGTAATGTCGGGAGCGGAGGGATTTTTCATGCCCACGACATGATAACCCGCATCCACATGCAGGATTTCACCCGTCATGCCGCGCGACATGTCGGAGAGAAGAAAGGCCGCTGTTTCGCCCACTTCTTCGATCGTCACCGTGCGGCGCAGAGGCGCATTATATTCGTTCCACTTGAGAATATAACGGAAGTCGCCGATGCCCGAGGCCGCAAGCGTCTTGATCGGCCCGGATGAAATGCAATTGACGCGAATGTTCTTCTCGCCGAGATCGGCAGCAAGATAGCGGACGGAGGCCTCAAGCGCTGCTTTGGCCACGCCCATGACATTGTAATGGGGCATCCATTTTTCAGCGCCGTAATAAGACAGCGTCAGCAGCGAGCCGCCATCGCTCATCAGCTTTTCAGCGCGCTGCGCCACGGCCGTGAAGGAATAGCAGGAGATATTGAGCGACTTGTTGAAATTGGCCTCGCTGGTGTCGACATAGCGGCCGGTCAATTCATCCTTGTCGGAGAAAGCGATGCAATGGACGACAAAGTCGATCTTGCCCCACAGGCGTTTCACTTCCTCGAAAACCGCATCCATCGAGGCGCCATCTGTGACGTCGCATTGGCCGACGACGGCGGCGCCCAGTTCGGCGGCGAGCGGGCGCACGCGCTTTTCCAGCGCATCGCCCTGATAGGTGAAGGCAAGCTCGGCGCCGGCGGCGCGCGCGGCCTTGGCGATGCCCCAGGCAATCGAGCGATTATTGGCGACGCCCATTACGAGGCCACGCTTGCCGGCAAGAATGCCGGTTAAATCGACAGGCTGAGTCATGCGGATCCTGAAAACGGGTTCTGGCCCGGCATGGCCCGAGCCTGCGCTTTCGCGCGTTATCCTCGCGTTTAAGGGAGGCCGAGACCGAAGGCAAGCGTTCCGCAGCCAGCCCGCCATTCTCCGGTTTTTTCGCCAATATGGCCTCAGCCGCCTGCGGCGAGGGATCCAACTTCGTTTTAAAGCATTATCAGAGGCAGAGAATTTTTCCGGGATCCCTCCGTTGCCCAGCCGGACTGAAATCCTCCCATTGCTTCTAGGCCTCCGGCGATTTGCTGCCGGCCTGGCCTGTTGCGCCGATCCGGCGAGCCTGCGCGAGACCGACGAGGTGGTCTTGCGCGCCGTCCATCATGTTTTGCGCGATCCACAGGTCGATTCAGGACCAAATCTGCGCCCCGCGCTTT
>CANHAW010000109.1 GCA_947458675.1 Beijerinckiaceae bacterium | reverse complement strand
CGCCGAGCAATGGCAGAAGCTCGATTTTTCGGAGCGCGAATTTTTAGGGAGCGTCGGCCTGTCGGAACCAGCCGGCGAGGTCGATCGCAGCGTGCTGGAAAAAATCTGGTCGCGCCCGACTTGCGATGTGAACGGCATTTTCGGCGGCTATACGGGCAAGGGTTCGAAAACCGTTTTGCCGGCGCAGGCCTCGGCGAAATTTTCATTCCGCCTTGTGGGACAGCAGGATCCTGAAAAAGTACTCGCAGCTTTCCGCCAATTCGTGCATGAGCGCCTGCCGCTCGATTGCCGCGTCGAATTTCTGTCGCATGGCGCATCGCCCGCGCTGCAATTGCCTTTCTCGTCTGAAGCCTTGGTGCGTGCGCGGCGCGCGCTGCATGCCGAATGGGGCAAAGAGCCCGTGCTCTCGGGCTCGGGCGGCTCGATCCCGATTGTCGGCCTGTTCAAGCAGGATCTGGGGATCGATGCACTGATGATCGGCTTCGGTCTCGATGATGACCGCATTCATTCGCCGAATGAAAAATATGAAATGAGTTCATTCACCAAAGGCACGCGCTCTTGGGCGCGCGTGCTGGATGCGCTGGCGGGGTAGTCCTTCTCCCAGAGGGAGAAGGTGGTCGCGTGAGCGACCGGATGAGGGGTTAGCGTTTCAGTCGGTGAGGTTGTAACCCCTCACCCGGCTCGAGGCTTTGCCTCGAGTCCGCCCTCTCCCACTGGGAGAGGGTGATGCTCGCCTCAATAACAATTTTCCGGCGCGGGAAATGTGCCGCTTTTCACGGCCTGGACATAGGCGCTCACTGCATCTTCGATACTCGCCGCACCCGGCATGAAATCCTTGGTGAAGCGCGGCTTCTTGCCGGGGAAGACGCCGATCATATCGTGCAGCACGAGCACCTGGCCGGCGCAATCGGGGCCGGCGCCGATGCCGATGCTGGCCATATGTTTCGTCGCGACCGTGATTTCTTTGGCCAGAGCTGCGGGGATCATTTCAAAGACGATCAGCGCCGCACCGGCCTCTTCCAGCGCGCGTGCATCGGCGCGCAGCTCATTGGCGCCGTTCTCATCCTTGCCCTGCACGCGATAGCCGCCGAGCTGGTGCACCGATTGCGGCGTCAGGCCGATATGGGCGCAAACCGGAATGCCGCGCTCGACAAGAAAACTTACGGTTGGCGCAATATGTGCGCCGCCCTCCAACTTCACCATTTGCGCACCTGCTGCCATCAATCGCGCAGCATTGCGGAAGGCCTGTTCGGGGCTTTCCTGATAGGAACCGAAGGGCATGTCGGTGACGATGAAACAGCGCGTATTGGCGCGCGCCACACAGGCCGTGTGATATTCCATCTGTTCGAGCGTGACGGGGAGCGTCGTCTTCTGGCCCTGAATCACATTGCCAAGTGAATCGCCGACAAGCAGCACATCGACGCCGGCGCGCTCCAGCAGCGTGGCGAAAGAGGCATCATAGCAGGTCAGCATGGCGATCTTTTCGCCGGCCGCGCGCATGCGGCCAAGTTCTGCCAGCGTCACCGGTTTGCGCGCATTGTCGGTTGCATAATTCATGCGCCTTCTCCTGCCGGGACGGCCAGATTGTCGATGAGACGCGTGCGCCCGAGACGTGCGGCAACGAGCAGGCGCGAGGCACGCGCGCGTGTTGCTTCACCCAAAGTCACGCTGTCGCGCCATTCGAGATAATCGATCATGAAGCCGCCCTGTTCGATCCGCTGTCGTCCATAGGCCAATATATCATGCGCCTTTTCGCCCGCCGCAATGGCGCTCGCGGCCTCATTCAGCACGCGATGGAGAAGGGGCGCGATGCTGCGTTCCTCGGGCGAGAGATAGATATTGCGCGATGACATGGCGAGGCCATCGGCCTCGCGCACGGTCGGCCCGCCCTGGATTTCAACCGGCAGATCGAGATCGGCAGCAAGCTGGCGAATGACGGCGAGTTGCTGAAAATCCTTTTCGCCAAAGA
The DNA here is from genome assembly GCA_947458675.1 of Beijerinckiaceae bacterium. GTDB lineage: Bacteria > Pseudomonadota > Alphaproteobacteria > Rhizobiales > Beijerinckiaceae > Terripilifer. Next base: position 5,022 of record CANHAW010000109.1, on the reverse strand, counting down.
TCGCGAGATCCGGCATGGCCTGGATCAGCAATTTGGCGACGATCGTCGCCACGCCAGAAAAATGCGTCGGACGGAAGCGGTCCTCGAGCCCGGCCTTGGCCGGTCCCTCGAGCGTAATGGTCGTGGCAAAGCCCGGCGGATACATGATGTCGCGTGTGGGCGCGAAAACCGCATCGACGCCGACGGCAGCAAGTTTGTCGAGATCGGCCTCAAATGTGCGCGGATAGGCGGAAAAATCTTCGTTCGGCGCAAATTGCGTCGGATTGACGAAGATCGATGCCATGGTGCGGGCGGCGCGGCTTTTGCCGATACGCGCCAGCGAGACATGGCCCTCATGCAAGGCGCCCATGGTCGGCACGAGTGCGACGGTCTCGCGCGCATTGCGCCAGCGGGCGAGCTGGCGGCGCAGGGCTGCGACATCGTTCAGGACGAGAGGCTGGCGCATGTTCTTCCGGGCTCAGGCGAGATCGAGGGCGAGGAGCCCGTCGAGGCTCCGCACAACTGCCTCCGGCGCAAGCTCTGCATATTCCTCCGGGAGACCCATGCGGTTCACCCAGATGCAGCGGAAGCCGAAAGCAGCTGCGCCCGCTATATCCCAGCGGTTCGACGAGAGGAAGGTGACCTCGGCCGGGGGCAGGCCGAAATGACCGCCGACCAAAGCATAAGCGGCGGGGGTGGTTTTATAGACCCGCAGCACATCGACCGAGAGAATGGCGTCCAGCCGATTCTCCAGCCCCGCCGAGCGGGTCGCCGTCTCCAGCATGGCATGGGTGCCATTGGAGAGAATGGCGGTCTTTGCGCCTTGCGCGCGCAAGGCATCCAGCGTCGGGCCCACATCGGCAAAGGCATCGAGCCTACTATAGGCCTCGAGCAATTTCGCCCGCAGGTCCGTGCCAATGCCGCCGCAGCGCGCCGCTGCATAATCCAGCGCCTGTTCGGTCAGGCTGCCGAAATCGCAATAGCGCCAGGAGAGCGAGCGAACCCAGGTATATTCAAGCTGCTTGGTGCGCCACAGATCGGAGAGGGCGGCCGCCTGCGGGCCAATTTCGCCGGCATGGCGGGCAACGGCCGAATGGACGTCGAATAAAGTGCCATAGGCATCGAAGACATAAAGCTGGCGGACGGGCATGGTCGGTTCCGGTGGCGTCTTGCCCCCTTGAGGAGCCATGCCGGGCGCCGCTTCGCAAGTGTCTTTTTCGGCGCGTGGCCGTCAGTGCCCTTTGCGGGGCAAAGTATCGATCTCGGCAATGGCATAGACCGGGCAATAACCGGTGATGCCGGTGGCCAGCGGCACCAGCCCCAGCCAGCCCAGCTGATTCCAGCCGGTGGCGGGAAAGCCGAAGCTCAGAGCAAAGGCCACCATGGAAAGGCCGAAGAGAATCCGCAACATGCGGTCAATTGGCCCGATATTGATGCACAACGACATTGGTATTCCCGCTTCGCGGCTCGGGTAAGGCGCGCAGACCATGTGAAATTGCGCGGCCAAAAGCCATGGCGCGAATTGACGCGCGTCAGACTGGCGGCAAGGGCTTGGCGGCAGAGCGCAATTGTCTCAGGCCGACGCCCAGAATGCGCAGTCCCGCCACCAGCGCCAGCCCATAGGCCAGCGCCCCGACGAGGCCAAGCAGAAGCAATTGCATTTCCTCGGTCCAGATGCCGAAGCCAGAGGCGAGCTCCGCAGCCGGCGCGCGACCGAAAATGGCGACGCCCGCCAAAACCATGCAGGCCATGGCGCTTGCCCCCGTCACTTTGCCCAGCAGGCTTTCGAATTGCATCAGTCCCGCCCGCCGGGCAAACCAGATGAGCAGGAGAAAATTGACCCAGGCGCCGACTGCAGTGGCCAGCGCCAGACCCGGCGCACCCAGCGGCGCATAGAGGGCCAGTTTCAGCCCTATGTTGAAAGCCACAGCGGCGAGCGAAATCAGCATGGGTGTGCGCGTATCGCCGCGCGCCTGAAAACTCGCCACGGCGGAGCGGATCAGCATCATGGCGAAAATGCCGACGCCATAAGCGGCCAGAACATGGGCTGCAGCTTGTGCGGCCTCCGGCGTGAAAGCGCCGCGCATGAAAATTCCGCGCATGATGAGATCGGGAATGAGCAGAAAGGCAATGAAGAAGGGCGCCGTCAGCATGAGCGTCAGCGCCATGGTGCGGTTTTGCGCCCAGCGCGCGCCCGCCTCATCGCCGCCGGCAATGCGCCGGCTCATTTCCGGTAGCAGCACTGTGCCGGCTGCAATGGCGATCACGCCAATCGGCAATTGATAGATGCGGTCGGCGTAATAGATCGAGGACATGCCGCCTTCCGGCAGGAAAGAGGCGATGATCGTATCGGCGAACATGGCGATCTGCACGCCGGCCGAACCGATGACGGCAGGTCCGAGCGCTTTGAAAAATTGCTTGAGATCGGCGCTCCATTTCGGCCAGGCAGGCTTTGTCATCACGCCGGCGCGCCGCGCCACGCCGATCACCAGTGCAAGTTCGAGCGCGCCCGCCACAGCAATGCCGACGCTGGCGGCAATGCCCGCATCGGGAAAGAGAAAAGCCAAAGCCAGACAGGCGAGAATGACGAGATTGAGCAGGACGGGTGCGAAAGCCGCCGCGGCAAATCGGCCATGCGCATTGAGCACGCCCGAGACCAGCGTCACCAGAGTGATGAAAGCCAGATAGGGAAATGTGATCCGCGTCATTGTGATGGCAGCGGCCATTTGCTCCGGCTTTTCCGACAGGCCCGGCGCCAGCAGCAAAATCAATTCGCGCGTGAACAGCCAGGCAAAAGCCAGAAGAACAAGCTGGGAGATGAGAAGCAGGCTGAGAATCTGCCCGCCGAAGCGGCGCGCATTGTCATGGCCCTGCGTTTCCAGCACGCGCGAATAACTGGGCACGAAAGCCGAATTGAACGCGCCCTCGCCAAAAATCGCCCGAAAATGATTGGGCAGACGAAAGGCAATATAAAAAGCATCTGCCAGCGCGCCCGCACCCAATATGGCGCCCAGCGCCACATCGCGCGCAAAACCGGTGACGCGCGAGACAAGCGTCATTCCGGCGACAGAGGCGAGATTTTTCAACATGTCTCAGACATGACTTTCTCAGACATGGGTGCGCGCGCCTGGCCGGGTTGGATCTTGCGGCATGATATTGGTCTCATCCTCGAGCCGTTCGGCGACGAGATAGAGCGGGCGGCGTTTCACCTCGGCGAAAATGCGCCCGATATATTCGCCCATAATGCCAAGTGTTAGCAATTGCACGCCGGCAAAGAACATGATCGAGACGATGAGCGAGGCATAGCCGGGCACATCAATACCGCGGATGATCGTCTGCATAATGTAATAGAAAGCCGCCAGCAGCGAGAAGGCAGACACGACCATGCCGACATAGGTCCAGACTTTCAGCGGCAAGGTCGAGAAGGACATCAAGCCGTCAAGCGCAAAGCGGGTGAGTTTGCGATAGGAAAATTTCGACGTTCCCGCATGCCGCTCGGCCACTTCGAAAGGCACGCCGATCGATTTGAAGCCGATCCAGGCATAAAGGCCTTTCGAGAAGCGCGCGCGCTCGGGCATGCTTTTGAGTGCTTCCACAGCCTGGCGGTCGAGCAGGCGGAAATCGCCCGCGCCATCGGGCAGGCCGGTTTCGCCGAATTGTTCGAAGATCATGTAGAAGCGTTTCGTCAGCATGCGGCGCAGGGGCGAATCTGCATTGCGGTCGATGCGCGTGCCATAAACATTTTTATAGCCCTCGCGCCATTTGGCGACGAAAGCCTCGATGGTTTCGGGCGGATGCTGCAGATCGGCATCGATAATGACAATGGCGCGGCCGCGCGCATGATCGAGCCCGGCGGCAATGGCAATCTCCTTGCCGAAATTGCGCGAGAAAGAAACAGCACGGCAGCGCCGGTCGCTCGTGTGGATCTTGCGCAAGACATGCATCGTCTCGTCGCTGGAACCGTCATCGACGAAAAGAATTTCATGCGAGGAGGCGATACGCTCCAGCACGGGGGTGAGACGCGCGATCAGGGCCTCGAGATTGTCGGCCTCGTTGAAGACGGGAACGACGATGGAGAGTTCCGGGTTCACCGATGGCGTGGCGCCTGTGATGCTCATGTCCGTTTCATTCCCGGCCGACGGGATGCGGGCCTTGCCGATGGGTATTGCGAGGAGAGGATTTCTGCAAGTCCGCCCGCCTTTGCCGCCTTGCCGCCATCCCCGATCGGGATAATGTGTGCGCCCGTTCCCATGGATTTGCGCATGCTCGCCCGCGACCTGACCATATGTGCCGATGATTATGGCCTCACGCAGGCGGTCTCTGCCGGTATTTTAGAGGCCGTCGAGGCCGGCCGCCTCCATGCCACCGGGGCCATGACGGCGCGCCCCTTCTGGAAGGTTGCGGCGCGCGATCTCGCCAGTCTGGGCGATGGGGTTGAGGTGGGGCTGCATCTCGACCTCACTTTGGGGCCTCCGCTCACTGCCATGCCGGTTCTGGCGCCGCAGGGGCGTCTGCCCTCGGTTGGGCGGCTGATCGGCCTTGCCCGTTCAGGCCGCCTGCCGGAGGCCGAGATCCGCGCCGAGATTGCCGCCCAGCTCGATGCTTTCGGCGAGCATTACGGTCGTGCACCCGCCTTTATCGACGGGCACCAGCATGTGCATATGTTGCCGGGCATTCGCGACTGGCTGTTTGAGAGCGCCACCGCGCGTGGGCTTTCACAAAAAATCTGGATGCGCGACAGCGCCGATTCCCCGATCCGCATTTTGCGGCGTGGCGTGCAGGCGCCTAAGGCGATGATTGTGGCGGCGGCGGGTTCTGGTTTTGCAGCGGGCGCGCATGCGCATGGCTTTGCCACCAACGAGGGGTTTTCCGGCTTCTCGGCTTTCGACCCGCGTCGCGATTATGGGCACGATTTTGCTGCTTTTCTCAAAGCGCCGGGCCGCCGGCATCTGGTCATGTGCCATCCCGGCCGCGTCGATGCCGAGCTTGAGCGCCTCGACCCGGCGACCTATTCGCGCGAACAGGAATTGGAATTCCTGCTCT
>CANHAW010000108.1 GCA_947458675.1 Beijerinckiaceae bacterium | reverse complement strand
TATCTGAAAGAGGTCGAGCCCGATGTGCTGTGTCTGCAGGAACTGAAATGCACGGATGATGCGTTTCCGCGCCTGGAAGTTGAATCGGCTGGCTATAATGTAGCCGTTCATGGCCAGAAAGGCTTTAACGGCGTTGCTATTTTATCCAAACGACCTCTGGAGGTCCGCACAGGGCTACCCGGCGACGATGCCGACACCCACGCCCGCTATATTGAGGCGATCGTCCCACGCGAGAACGGGATCGTCCGTGTTGCCTCGATCTATCTTCCCAATGGCAATCCAGTCGGCACTGAGAAATACACTTATAAGCTGGCATGGATGGATCGGCTCATTGCCCATGCGGCGACATTGCTGAAGCTGGAAGAGCCTCTTGTTCTGGCAGGCGATTACAACGTCATCCCAACGCCGGGCGATTGCTACGATCCGGCTGCCTGGGCCAATGATGCTTTGTTCCTGCCGCAAACCCGCGAACGCTTCCGCGCGCTTCTGAACCTGGGCTTCACCGATGCGCTTCGCGCCGTTACCGATGAGGCCGGGCTCTATACGTTTTGGGATTATCAAGCCGGTGCCTGGCAACGCAACCTCGGGATTCGGATAGACCACCTGCTCCTCTCGCCGCAAGCAGCCGATCTGTTGCGAGGCGTTGTGATCGACAAAGATATGAGGGCACAGGAAAAACCGTCCGATCACGTCCCTATCCGGATAGAAATCGACTAAGAATCAATACCTTGTAGTGCCACCCCTAATTCTGGCTCAGCCGCACGGGACATTCGATTGACAGGCCGTATCGTTTTACTACTGTGATATTTCACAGTTAGATCAATTGCGGCAGGGACAGATGCACGTCACGCTCCACGATTTGAAAAAAGCCAACCCGAAGGACGTTGACGTCCGAAAGGCAATCGTCGCCGGATGGACAGGTCGCGACCGCGTCGCACTTGAAAAGCACATACGCGAACTGGAAGAACTTGGCGTCGCACGCCCCGCCAGCACACCGGTCTACTACCGTGTCGCGGCCAGCAGAATTTCCACGACAGACAGACTTGAGTCGACCGGAGAAAATTCCAGCGGCGAAGTGGAATTCGTCCTGGCTCAATGGGGTGGCGAATTGTGGGTCGGCGTGGGTTCCGATCACACAGACCGGCAGGTCGAGACCTATAATGTCACCGTCTCAAAGCAAATGTGCGAAAAGCCAGTTGGCGCTGAATTCTGGCGATATGCCGATATTGTTTCCCATTGGGATCAGCTGGTGATGCGGTCATGGATCAGCGAGAACGGCGAGCGTGTTCTCTACCAGGAAGGCTCTGTCGCAGCCATGCTTGACCCGCAGACATTGATCTCCGGTTACGACGGAAAATCAGCCCTCGACGAGAATACAATCATGTTCTGCGGGACATTTGCAGCAAAAGGCGGAATACGACCGTCTGGACGATTCGAATTCGAAATCCACGATCCGGTGCTTGGCCGCACCATTCGTCACCAGTACACAATTGAAACATTGCCGGTGCTGGGATGAGACCCAAGGGCGCGCATGCAGCAATTGCCATGCCGCGGGCGAGCGAGACAATCGCTGCCTTCGGCGAGGCGCAATCCTTGCGCGATGCCGCCTATGAAACGATCAAGCATAAAATTATCACCTGCGCATTCCAGCCGGGGGAATATATCAACGAAGCAGCGGTCTCGGCCCAAATAGGCATTGGGCGAACACCCGTCCATCAGGCGATCGAGCGGCTTGCTCTTGAGGGCATGGTCGATGTCATGCCGCGCAAGGGCGTCATCGTAAAACCGCTGAGCCTCGACCAGATCCTACAGATCGTTGAAGTCCGCGCTTTGAACGAGAGTTTCTGCGTCAGACTTGCGGCTGAGCGGGCGGACCATCATGAAATCCTGCAATTGCAGGATATTCTCTCGCGTTCGGCGCAATGGATCGATGTGCGAAACAGTGAAGAATTGATGCTTCTCGATCGTGAGTTTCACGGCGTTCTGGCGCGTGCATCAAAGAACAATATCCTCGCAGACTGCCTTGCCAAACTCCATGATCGCTCATTGCGGTTCTGGTTTGTTTCTCTCGACAAGCCCGGCCATCACCGCAATGTCCAAGAACAACACGAGGCAATATTGGCTGCCATCAAGGCGCGCAACCCCGACGCCGCCGAGGCTGCCATGCGGGCCCATATCGAAGATTTTCGCAATAATCTGATGCGCAACATTTGAAATGCGCACATCAAGGAGCAGGATCATATGAAGTCGAACCAGACAGTTCTTGTTGCAGGTGGCGGGCCGGTCGGCCTGTTCTGCGCGCTTCTTCTTGGGCAACAGGGCATTCCGGTGCGCGTCTTCGATGCCAACAGCAGCTTGCAAGCCGATCCGCGCGCAGCCACGACCCATCCCGCGACCTTGGAAGTTCTCGGCGCTGCAGGCCTTGTCGAAGATATGCAGAAAGTTGGCCTCACGGCGCCCGTTTTTCAATTCTGGGATCGGCCATCAGGTGAGCTTGTTGCGACCTTTGATCTCGACATGCTCAAAAGCGAAACCAAATACCCTTTTGTGATCCAATGCGAGCAGTTCAAGACAGCCAATATCATCATGAAACGGCTCCTTGAATTGCCGAATGTCGAAATCCTTTTCGATCACCGCGTCGTCGGCATTGAGGAAATGGATAATCGCGTTGTGGTCGCAGTCGAAACAAAAAAAGGACTGGAGCGTCATGATGGCGCGTGGCTGATCGGTGCGGATGGCGGACGATCGACCATTCGCAAGGCAGCCGGAATTGCCTTCGAGGGTTTCACGTGGGCCGAACGCTTTCTCGTCCTCACCACACCTTTCGATTTCAACAAGGAACTGGGCTATTGCTACCGTTCCTATTTCGCTGACCCGGATGAATGGTGCAATTGCTTCAAAGTTGCAGCCGATGGTCCGCCCGGTCTCTGGCGTCTTGTTTTCCCGGCCGATGCTGAAGCGGTCGAAGCCGATCTTCTGAGCGATACGGAAGTCCACGCTCGCATGCAGAAGTTCTTCCCCAATCCAAAAGCCTATGACATTGTTCACCGCAATCTCTACACGGTGCATCAGCGTGTCGCTTCGACATTCCGCAAGGGCCGTGTCCTGCTTGCCGGCGATTCAGCACATGTGAACAATTCGATCGGCGGCATGGGGCTGAATGGCGGGCTCCAGGATGCAGCCAATCTCTCCGAAAAACTTGTGCAGGTGATCGGCGGTGCGCCAGACAGTCTGCTCGATCTCTACTCGCTGCAGCGCAAGACCGTGTCGATTGAATTCGTCCAGGCCCAGTCGATTGCCAACAAGAAGCAGCTGGAAACGCGTGAGCCTGAGGAGCGCAAGAAAGTCCTCGCTGATCTGTCAGAAACAGCTTCAGATGCAGCTCGCGCCAAAGCCTATCTTCTGCGCAGTTCGATGATTTCCATGCAGCGTCGCGCCGCCGCCATCACGCTTGATGAGGCTTCCTGAAATGTCACAACCAAAGTCAATCTCATTTGCCCAATCTCTGGGTGGCTTCGCCTCCGGAGCCACAAACCCACGTGAATTTCTGGAAAAATGTATCGCTGAAATCGATGCACGCGAAGGCGATGTGAAGGCATTCGTCGTCAAGGATCTTGCATCGGCGCGCAAAGCTGCCGATGCGAGCTCGAAGCGTTGGCACGCTGGAGCACCGCTCTCCTCGATTGACGGCATGCCGGTCGGTATCAAAGACATTATCGAGACAGCCAACATGCCCACACAGATGGGCTCGCCGCTGTTTGAGGGACATTCGACGGGTTTCGATTCAGCCTCCGTTCATGCCTTGCGCGAGGCAGGTGCCGTCATTATCGGAAAAACAGTCACGACTGAATTTGCTGCCAGCCATCCGGGGCCGACATGTAACCCGCATGATCTTGCGCGCACGCCTGGTGGCTCCAGCAGCGGGTCTGCTGCGGGCGTCGCCTGCGGCATGTTTTCCGGCGCGCTCGGTACGCAGGTTGTCGGCTCAATCGTTCGCCCCTCCAGCTATTGCGGCGTGTATGGTTTCAAACCCTCACTGGGCGGTATCAATCGTGGCGGCAGTCACGATTTCATGAGCCAGAGCTGTCAGGGTGTTCTTGCAGCATCTCTCGAGGATGCATGGCAGATGGCGATTGAAATCGTCATGCGCACCGGCGGCGACCCCGGCCATCCCAGCCTCATCGGCCCACCTGTCATTCCCGATTCCATTAAACCTGCGGCACTTGCCTATCTCGAAACGCCGGGATGGGAGAAAGCCAGCAAGGGCGCACGTGAATTGATGCAAACGTCGATCGAGCGCCTGCGTCAAGCGGGCGTCAAGATCGTGACCCGCAAAGAAAGCGCGGCCCTCAACACTCTCGAGAATGCGCTTAACGATTGTCTTGCAACGACACGCGCGGTCAATGCTTGGGAATCGCGCTGGCCGATCAATACGCTTGCCGATCGTGATGCCAGCAAGCTCAGCGCATCGATGATTGAGCGCTTGCAGGAAGCTGAAGCGATGAGCGTCGAAGATTATCGCCGCCATCTCCATAAACGACACGAGATCAGACAGGCCTATGCAGCTCTTGCCTCGGAAGTGGCTGGATGCATCACCTTGTCTGCTCCCGATGTCGCCCCGCTTGGCCTCAGCTCAACTGGCGATCCAATCTATGCAGTCCACGGATCGCTGCTTGGTGTTCCAGCCATCAATCTACCGATTGGAACAGTGGGCGGATTGCCGCTTGGCATTCAAACACTCGGATTCATCGGGATGGATGCAGAATTGTTTTCCATCTCGGGCGCCATTGTCGACCTGATCGGCGAAATAAAAATTCCTTAGGACGGAACGCTCGTGCTCGACAAAGACAAAACATCGAACCTCCCGGCTTCACTCCAAAAATATCTGGAAGAAGTTGCGACGCGTCCAGGCTTGCCGGCACTCAAGCCAGAGGCGCCGTGGCATGGCTATGATCTTGGTGTCTGGCCGCCGCATCTTGCGCGGCAGGCAGAAATGGCAACGCGCAGCGAATATTTTGAGTTCTCCGATGAACTCATCAAGGGACGCAGGTCCGATGTTGGCATGAACGATCCGGTACCACGCGAGGGTCAGTAAATCATCCGCGACAATTCTCAAGCAGGAGACACATAAAATGGCACGACGTATGAAACTCGCCATACCCGATCTGATTTCGCCGTCCTATTTTCCGGCTGCAGCAGCCGTCGAGCTCGGCTTCTTCAAGAAGGAAGGACTCGATGTCGGTCTTGAGCTGATTTACCCGGTCGATAAATGCTATGCGGAATTGCGCGACGGCAATATCGATTTCGTCGGCGGCTCGGCTCATTCCGCACTTTCGGCTTTTCCGAATTGGGATGGCGTCAAGCTCCTCTGCGCGCAGGGCCAAGGCATGTATTGGTTCTTGGTGATGCGCGCCGATATCGATCCAAAGCGCAACGATCTTGATGTGGTCAAGGGCCGCAAGATCGGTGCAGCGCCTTGGGTCAATATGGGTCTCAAGCGTCTGCTCATCAACGCCGGTTACGACATCGAGCGCGATCAGATCGATATTGCACCGGTTCCTGGCGCTGTGATCCAGCCCGGCGTCACTGTCAATTTCGGTCTCTTTGCTGCAAAGGCTCTTGAAGAGGGCAAGATCGACGGCTTCTGGGCGAATGGCATGGGCGCTGAAGTCGCCATCACCCGTGGCGTTGGCAAAATGGTGCTCGACATTCGCCGCGGCGACGGCCCCAAAGGCTGTTTCAATTATACAATGGCCAGCGTCGCTACCTCCGATGCATTGATCGCGCGCGAGCCTGAAGTTGCCGATGCTGCTGTGCGCGCCATCGTTGCCACGCAAAAGGCACTCAAAGCCGATGTCTCGCTGGCGACAGAGGTTGGCCGTCGTCTGTTCCCGGAAACAGAAGCCAGCCTGATCGCAAGGCTGATCGAACGCGACCTGCCCTATTACGACCCAAGCATCAGCCCTGAATTTGTGAAGGGCATGAATCAATTCTGCCGCGAAAACGGCATTCTCGAAGGCGAGCCCGCCTATGAGAAAATCGTCGCCACCGGCTCGTCGCGCTTCTGGAATTCATGAGGTCGAAGAACATGGCTATCAACAAGCTGCATGATGAATTTCATACACTCGATATGAATGCTGGTTGGGAAGTCCCACCGGGCTATCCATCCGGCATTCAGCAAAAAATCCTGTCAGGCGCGCTCGATGAGGAAAATCGTCGCGGCAGCAGAACAAGGCTTTTGCGGTTTTTGCCCGGCGTCTACACAACATCGCCTTTCGTGCATGAATATTGGGAGGAAGTGTTCCTCGTCTCAGGCGATCTCACCGTCGGCAATGATGACAAAGGCAATGGCGGCGAGAGTTTTGCGCCCTTTACCTATGCCTGCCGCCCGCCGGGGGCCTATCATGGACCTTTCAAATCTGAGAAAGGCTGTCTCCTCCTCGAGATTCATTATTTCGACCCGACGTAAGGATGGCGCGCAAAATGGCTGCAACGATCGAAAATATCGCCATGGCTTTGGCCAAGGGACAAACGACGAGCCAAAAGCTCGTCGAAGAATGTCTTGTAGCCATTAAAAATCCGGCTGGGGAAGGTTCCCGCACCTTTCTCAACGTGGCGGGCGAAAAAGCACTCGCTTGCGCACAGGCGATGGATGTCTTGCGCAAGAACGGCCAGGCGCCCTCGCCTTACGCCGGCATACCAGTCTCCATCAAGGATCTCTTCGATCTTGAAGGAGAGATCACGCGCTCAGGCTCCACGGTTCTGGCCAATGCAAAACCTGCCGTCGCAGATGCGACAGCAATTGCGCGCTGGAAGGCAGCGGGTCTGATTGTGATCGGCCGCACCAATATGACTGAATTTGCTTTTTCAGGCGTCGGCATCAATCCCCATTACGGTACGCCGAAAAGCGCCTTCGACCGTGAAACCGGTCGCGTTCCGGGCGGATCTTCGTCTGGCGCGGCCATCGCACTCACCGATGGCATGTCACATGGGTCTC
>CANHAW010000107.1 GCA_947458675.1 Beijerinckiaceae bacterium | reverse complement strand
TGACGTCGCTTTCGAATTCTTCGTGGGTTTTCTCGCCGCTGCCCAGATTATATGTCCGCAAATGTTCGATATTGCGCCATTGGCGCTGACCAGGCGTATGATCCATCAAGGATGCCAGGCGGACCACCGACTTACCCAGATGGGGCTCGAGATCCTCGACAATGTTTTCGGCCGGCACTTCGCAGCGCAAATGAATGCTATGCTCGACACGAAAAGCCCCGTTTGCCGTGCCTTTTTCAATCGCTGAAATCATCAGCGGGAAGATCGTGCGGCGATAATCCTTAGCGCCGTAAATCGAACCGCAACATATGGAATCATACACCGTCGTCACGCCAGCCGCCGCCATCTGCGCATCATGAGCAATGGCGCCCGCCAGAGCATCAGGCCAAAACACCTTTGGACGCGGCACGAAATGCTTTTCCATATTGTCGGTATGCATTTCAATAATTCCGGGCGCCACAAAGTCGCCGCCGACATCAATAGCTGCCGGCAAGCTACTCAGCCCGTGATCGATTGCCTTGATTCCACTTTCATCGAAAGCAATCGTTCCATGGACGATTTCATTTTCCAGAATAAGGCGGGCATTAGTGAGGATAGTGTCGCTCATGCGGCCTCTGCGGCATTGTAGGATTGAATTTCGATACGCCGTGACGCAACGCGTTCGCGCACCAGTTCATCGTGGAAAATTCCAATCAAGGCGGAGCCCGCCTCGCGAACCTCACAGATCAGCTCAATGACCACATCGCGATTTTTGGCATCCAGAGAAGCTGTCGGCTCATCGAGAAGCATCACGGGGGTCGCTGCTATAAAGCTGCGTGCGATGTTGACCCGCTGTTGTTCGCCACCCGAGAATGTGGCCGGCGCAAGGGTCCAAAGACGTTGCGGAATATTAAGCCGCTCCAGCATTTCTGCAGCTTTGTCACGGGATATTTTTTCATCTGTCCCGCGCAGCAGAAGCGGCTCCATGACAATGTCAATCGCGCTCACACGAGGAATGACGCGCAAAAACTGACTGACATAGGACAGGCTGTGACGGCGCAGATCCAAAATATCCCGAGGATCGGCTTTGGCGACATCGACCCAGCTGTTGCGATGACGAAACTCAATACGGCCCTGCGTGCATTTATAATTTCCATAAAGCATGCGCAAAAGGCTCGATTTGCCTGCACCTGAAGGTCCATGCAGGACGAGACAATCGCCTTCTTTCACGACGAAAGAGACATTTGCCAGAACAGGTAAACTCACTCCGCCCTGATTGTGCAGCGTGAATGTTTTACCGACATTATCGACGCGAACGAGGTCGCTCATGAGGCCCTCATGCCAGAACTGCAGATGTAAGCAGCTGCGTATAAGCGTGCTGCGGATCGTCAAGCACCTGATCGGTCAGACCCTGCTCGACAATGTAACCGCCCTTCATCACCATCAATCGATCCGTGAGAAGCCGCGCGACTGACAGATCGTGCGTGACGATGACAACAGCCAGATTCAATTCACGCACAAGGTTGCGCAAAAGGTCGAGAAGGCGCGCTTGGACCGAAACATCAAGCCCGCCCGTCGGCTCATCCATGAAAACAAGCCGCGGCTCGCAGACCAGAACCCGTGCGATCTGGAGTCTTTGTTGCATGCCACCGGAAAAATTGCGGGGCAGATCATCGATGCGTGCCGGATCGATTTCGACCCGACGAAGCCATTCGCTAACGCTCGCCCGTATTTTCCCATAATGGCGATCGCCGCGATCCATCAGCCTTTCGCCAACATTGCCGCCTGCCGAAACATCCATCCGCAAACCGTCACGCGGGTTTTGATGGACGATACCAAGGCTACGGCGCATCAAAGCGCGCCGCTGCGGTTCGGAAAGACGATGAAGGTCAAGGCTCTCGCCACCGTCCTCGAGAATCACCTCACCGCCGGTTGGACGATCGAGGCCGGCCAGGCAACGTAGCAAAGTCGATTTACCCGAACCCGATTCGCCGACAATGCCCAGCACCTCGCCGGGCCACAAACGGAATGATGCCTGCGCGCAACCAATGCGATCGCCGTAAAAGCGCGAGACATTGCGCACATCCAAAACTGGACGCAAATCCAGACCTTCACGGATTTTATCCATGGCAGACGTCATGATTCTTGCCCCTTGGCGCGTCGCTCTTCGCAATAATCCGTGTCGGAACAAACAAACATGCGCGAACCACTGTCATCGGTGATGACTTCGTCGAGATAGGAGCTTCGCGTTCCGCACAGAGCGCATGGCTTGTCCCAGCTCTGGACACGAAACGGGTGATCCTCGAAATCGAGGCTCTTCACCGATGTATAGGGTGGAATGGCATATATGCGCTTCTCACGCCCTGCACCGAATAATTGCAGGGCCGGCATCCGGTCCATTTTCGGATTGTCAAATTTCGGGATGGGCGTTGGCGACGCAATATAGCGTCCATTGACCAGAACGGGATAAGAATAAGTCGTTGCGACATGGCCGAAACGGGCAATGTCCTCGTAAAGACGAACCTGCATGAGGCCATATTCCTGCCAGGCATGCATGTTGCGCGTTTCAACTTCGGAGGGTTCCAGCTTTCGCAAGGGCTCCGGCTGGGGAACCTGATAGACAAGGATCTGGTCCTCGCGCAGGGGTTTTTCTGGAATGCGATGACGGGTCTGAATGATGCTGGCCGCCTCGGTACGCGTTGTGGTTGCCACACCTGTCACGCGCGCAAAGAAATTGCGGATGGAGACTGCATTTGTCGTATCGTCAGCGCCCTGATCGATCACTTTGAAACAATCGCGCGGCCCGATCAGCGCAGCTGTGATCTGAATGCCACCAGTCCCCCAACCCCTCGCAAGAGGCATTTCACGCGAACCGAAGGGCACCTGATAGCCAGGTATCGCCACCGCCTTCAGCAGAGCGCGGCGGATCATGCGCTTTGTCTGCTCATCGAGATAAGCATAATTATAATTGCTATCATGGAGCGAAGGCGCAGCTGATATTGTCATGACAACGCTCCCTCAGCCTCTTTTGTCACAGCCAAACGGCGCTCTTCCTGCTCTTTGCGAATTTTTCGCAAAAGCTCGAGCTCGCCCTGAAAGTCAACATAATGAGGCAATTTGAGATGTTCGACGAAGCCGGATGCCTCAATCGTATCGCAATGATAAAGGACGAATTCTTCCTGCTGTGCGGGATAGGAGGCTGCCTCGCCGAAATCGCGGGCCTTTAATGCCCGATCGACAATGGCCATGGACATAGCCTTGCGCTCGCTATGTCCAAAAGAAAATCCATAGCCACGGGTGAATTGCGGCGGCACTTCGGAAGATCCGACAAATTGATTGATCATCTGGCATTCGGTGACGAGAATATCGCCGAGATCGATTTCAAATCCGAGTTCTTCCGGACAGAAAGAGACCGGCACTTCACCCATCCGGATTTCACCCGCGAACGGATGATTACCACCAAAACCGCGCTGTACTGAATAAGCGAGGCCGAGCAAAAACCCTTCATCTCCACGCGACAGCATTTGCAAGCGCATGTCACGCGCTGCAGGAAATTGCGCGGGATCGCGCGTGATGTCTGTCGGCGCGGGATCGCCTGCGGGTGGTGCCTCAACCTCGATCAATCCCTCGTCGCCAAGAATGTCGGGAACGCGGGGCATGTGAGAATCCAGACCCGCCGACGCCTGCGGAACGACCGGCGGCTCGGCGTCGCTCATCAGGCTGAAGTCGAACAGACGATGCGTGTAATCATAGGTCGGCCCCAAGACCTGCCCACCCGGCAAATCCTTGAAAGCAGCGGAAATGCGCCTCTGGATGGCCATCAGCGTCGTATCGATTGGCAAGGAAGAGCCAAAACGAGGAAGAGTCGTTCGATAGGCCCGCATGAGAAAGGCTGCTTCCACAGCATCGCCCTGGGACTGTTTTAGGGCCAATGCTGCCAATTCCTCATCGAAGAGCGAGCCCTCATTCATGACTCGCGCAATCGCCAATTTCATCTGCTCACGAAGCTGAGCGACTTCCAATTCCGCAACATCCGGATTACCCCGACGAACGTGCGCAAGCAGATCGTGGGTCGCCGCTATGGCTGCTTCACCGCCCTTGACTGCAACATACATCAGCAGGGCTCCTTCAATATACGTGTCGAACGCGGGAGACCGCAAAGCCCATGTTCGGCCAAGATCAGAACATCCACGCCACGCGGGTAGAAGGAATGATTGGTTTTCATTTGCGAAAGGAAGTTTTCCGGCAAACCAAGCGGCGCCAGCCGCGCGATCGATTTGATGCCCGGCCCCTCCAGCGCGAGCGGCATGCCGCCCGTAAAAGCCTGTGCCAAAACGATCAATGTCGTCGAGCGGTCGGGATAACGCTCATCGCCCAACGCAAATTCCGACAGATCAGGGTTTACCCTTGCCTCGCGCAAAATTCCAAAGGCTGCACGGGCAGGCTCTGCGACCACTTCGCAATGCGCGTGAAAAGCGAGCCAATCGGCAATCTGGCTGCAACGCAGTTCTTCATCCAGCCAGACAGGCGTCTCGTGATCGCACATGGCAAGCAGAATACCGAGCGCTTCCTTTGGCAGATCCTGCGGGCCCTGAAGACCCATGTCGGGAACGGCAACGATCTGACCAGGCCCCGACATGGCCGTCAAAATGGCGCGAAAAAACGCCTGCGAACCGTGAACGGGATCGCTGAAACCGCGTCCTGGAGAGAAAGGAGCATTCATCAGCCGTCACCCCGAACCATCGTGAAGAAATCGACCTTGGTCGCAGCGGCCCGTCGGCTGGCTTCTTCCTGGCGTTTTGCATAAGCGGCCGCGATAGGCGCAATCACATGCTCGAAAATCTCATTTCGACGCATTGGATTCTGCAATAATCCATCGAGGGCTGCGCAAAGGACCGCTTTCTTCTTGTCGCGACCGAGCGCATAAGAAAAACCAAGACATTCGCCAACGCGCACGACACAGCGCGTCATGGTCGCCTCGCCTGCATTGAACCTTTGGCCGCTACCCCCAGCACGCCCTTCAAGCATGATCGTGCCAACCTCGGCGGGCTTGACGATATCGATGGCCGGCATGTCGATTTTTTCGACCGCTGCCACAATTTCAGAATGCGTGGCCCGAGCAAGGACTGCCATCCAGCCTGCGCGATCGCGATTTTCATTCACCCTGTTCATGAGGGCAGCCCTGTTTCATCGAATTGTCGTGAAGCTTGTCTAGACAAGAGAGATGACGGAGAGATGACATCATGTTCGGGGCAGAGAAAAAGAATGCCGGGCAAGCAGAATTTTCCACAGCATGGCAGAATATAGCGGACAATATTCTGCAAGGCGTTGCACGCGGCTTGTGGTCAGACGGCGAGGCCCTGCCTGCCGCGCAAGAAATGGCAAAAAAATATGGCGTCCATCGACACACTGTGCGCCAAGCCTACAAGCACCTTGACGATCGCGGCATCGTCAACATAAGGCGCGGTGTCGGCACATTCGTTTGCGCGGGACCCCTGACCTATCCGCTTGGAACCCGCGTGAGCTTTCGCAGCAATATGGCCGCGATGAACAAAACGGGCTCAAGCCATTTGGTCGAGAGTTCGACCATTCTGGCGACAGAACAGCTTGCCGAAACGCTGGCAACCATTGCCGGTGCTTCGCTCTGGCGGATCGAGCTGATCAATTCAGTCGATGGGGCTCCCGTCTCCTTCAGTCGTCACTTTCTGTGCCAGGCCCATTTTCCGGATTTTCCGGAAAGGCTCAAAAAGTCTGATCTGTCCTTGACCCGCTGCCTCGCCACTTACGGGATCGAGTCCTACCAACGGATGTCAACGCGAATTTCCGCAAGGACAGCAGGCGACAGGGAATGCGATCTGCTTCATCTGCATGAACCATCGGCCGTTTTGATCACGCGCGCCATTGATGGCATGCACAAGAGACCCGTCCAGTTCGTCTATACAGCTTTTAGGGCAGATGCCATCGACCTGCTGGTCGAAAGCCACACATTCACTGAAACGACATGTGACACCGACATGATCGCACCATCCAAAGGGGGGATGAGATGACAGGCAAGAATATTGATTTGCGCGATATTATCGCTCGCATGCACAATGAAATTGTCGATGGTCTCGACGAGGAATTGGAACTTGAGATCGACGATGGGCGCCTCGACGCTTTGATCAACCCCCAATACCACCATGAAAAGACCGAAAGCGACCTGGACCGGCATTTCTATTTTCGTGAATTGCTGCGACTCCAGAAAGAACTGGTCAAACTGCAGGACTGGGTCCAGCACAAGAAACTCAAACTGGTCGTGATTTTTGAAGGACGCGATGCTGCCGGCAAAGGCGGCGTGATCAAGCGGATCACACAGCGTCTCAATCCACGTATTTGCCGTGTCGTGGCCCTGCCCGCACCCAATGATCGGGAGCGCACACAATGGTATTTCCAACGCTACATCTCCCATTTGCCGGCAGCTGGCGAAATGGTTCTCTTTGATCGCTCCTGGTACAACCGCGCCGGCGTCGAGCGGGTCATGGGCTTTGCGGACGAATTGCAGGTCGATGAATTTTTCCGCGACGTTCCCGAATTTGAGAAAATGCTCGTGCGGTCGGGCATTATTCTTGTGAAATATTGGTTTTCAATAACTGACGAAGAGCAGCAGGCGCGCTTCATGATGCGCATCAGCGATCCATTGAAGCAATGGAAACTCTCACCAATGGATCTTTATTCCCGCTCTCGTTGGGAGGCCTATACAAAAGCCAAAGAAGACATGCTGAAGCGCACGCATATTCCTGAAGCGCCCTGGTGGATTGTTAACGCAGTGGACAAGAAAAAGGCCCGACTGAACTGCATTCATCATCTTTTGTCGCAATTGGAATATAAAGAGATTACGCATGAAAGGCCGTCTCTGCCGCCGCGGGAATATTCACCCGATTATCTCCGGTCAGAACTCCCTGCCTCGCTATATGTGCCAACCATTTATTGATGAAGGCAGGTCGCTCAAAACGAAAAATACTTTTTATGATCACATGGGAGCAAAATTTAGAGCATATACTTCTTAT
>CANHAW010000106.1 GCA_947458675.1 Beijerinckiaceae bacterium | reverse complement strand
ATGATGGAAGCAGGCGAGATCGACGCGCTCTTCTCCATCTATCTGCCGAAAATCTTTCTCAACAAGTCGCCCAATTGCGTTCGCCTCTGGCCGAACTTCAAAGAGGTCGAGAAAGATTATTATCGGCGCACGAAAATCTTTCCGATCATGCACACAATCGCGCTTCGAGCCGATGTGCTGGAAAACCATCCTTTTGCGGCAAAGAGCCTTTACAATGCGCTCTGCGAAGCACGCGACATTGCTGTTGAAGGTCTTTACGACACGGATGCTTTGCGTCTTGCGCTGCCCTGGCTGCTCGATCATGTCGAAGAGGCCTGGGATGTCTTCGGCCATGATTTCTGGGCCTATGGACTGGAGAACAATCGCCCGACGCTGGCCGCGCTCGGACGATATGTTTTCGAGCAGGGCCTGTCGCCGCGCATCGTGCTGCCGGAAGAAATTTTCCTGCCCGGTCTCGACTAAGGCGCGCTCAGGTTCCTGTGGCGACCTTTTGGCTGATCTTCTCGATCAGCAAAGCATGAGCGCGGTCGATCACTTCATTCATGGAGGGCGTGCGCGCGAGAATTTCAGCGGCTGCAGCTGAAACTTCCTCGCGCGTCGGCACATGGGGCAGATGCAGGCTGGCCAGCACATCGCTGACGCGATGCTGTGCATCGGCAAGACGCTCGCGCAGATCTGCAGCATGGGGCAGATGCGCAATGGCTGCATTCACGCGGGCGGCAATCTGCTCGACATTGAATGTCGCCACAACATCGGCTGCCGCCTTGTTGATGACGCGCGCGCCGAGCTTGTGTTCATTGCGCAGCACGGCTTCGGGCGGCGTCTTCATGTCATGGACGAGGCCGAGTTTGGAGAGGCCAAGCAGAATGTAATAAGTGAAATCGATCTCCCACCAGCGAAAGCCCTGCCGAACGCTCGACTGATAGGCATGGTGATTATTGTGCCAGCCTTCACCCATGGTGAAAAAGGCAAGGATCCAATTGTTGCGGCTGTCGTCGCCCGTCACATAGCGCTTGCGGCCATGCACATGGGCGAGTGAATTGATGCAGAATGTGCCGTGATAGACCGCCACCGTGCTCCAGAAAAAGCCGACAAACAATCCGCTCCAGCCGGCAATGGCAAAGCACAGAATGGCCAGCACGATTGCCGGCACGAGTTCATAGCGATGCAGCCAGTTGATCTCGGGATATTGCGTGAGATCTTCAACCTTCACCAGATCGGTGTCATTGTGCTTGCGCGCAAAGATCCAGCCGACATGCGAATAGAAAAAGCCCGTGTGACGCGGCGAATGCACATCCTCTTCCATATCGGAGAAAAGATGATGGTGGCGGTGCTTGGCCGCCCACCAGAGCACGCTCTTTTGCGCGGTCGATTGTGCGAGCAGGGCGAGAATGAATTGGACGACGCGGCCGGTCTTGAAAGTCTTGTGTGAGAAATAGCGATGGTAGCCGCCGGTGACGCCGAACATGCGCAGCCAGTAAAGGGTGATGCCGAGCGTGAGCGCCTGCCAGGTGACACCGCTCCAGATCGCGCCGAAACAGGCCAGATGGACGGCGACGAAGGGAAGCGCATGCGGATAGACAATATCTTCGTGGTGCTGCGGATCGGCGTCTGTTGTTTTGTTCATGTGAAACACACAGCATCCTTTGCATGCGATTGCGCGCGGGTTGGGCCCACGACCGAGACCTGTCCAGATTGTCGGTAACGGGCAGACGCCCGCCGACAGCAGTCTCAGGATCCCGCTTGGCCGACCGCAGTCGGGCGCGGGCTTGCGGCTTGGCGCCGCTCTCGCATCGCACGGATGCGCGCTGATCTTTCACTCGGAGATTTCCGGGGCCTGTTTTCAGGAAAGCCTTCGGAATCAGGCAGAATGAAGACGCGTCTTAGGCTTAAGAATGCATATTTGCGGGCAGCCTCGCAAGTAGAGGCCATGAACCGGGCAGCCATGAACCGGGCGGCAATGCCGCAATCCGGTTACCGCAAAGGCTCCCGTTCGGGAAAGGCGGGACCGGCGCAGCGCCGCAAGGCGTGGCCGGTCCTCTCTTATCAGCCCCTGATATAGGGCAGGACTTCCATGAAGCCGCGATAGGTCATTTCGATCGCGACATAGACGATGATGGCGAGACCGACATAAGCGATCCAGCGATGCTTCTGCAGCAATTTGGCGATGAAGCTTGCCGCAAGGCCCATGAGACCAATCGACAGGACAAGCCCGAAGACCAGGATCATCGGATAATCGCGGGCAGCGCCCGCCACGGCGAGCACATTGTCGAGCGACATGGAAACGTCGGCGACAATGATCTGCCAAGCGGCCTGCGCGAACGACTTGCGCGGCTTGCCCTCTGCATCGGCGTCAGCATCTTCGCCGATGGCGTCAACGTCATGCTGGTCGTGGCCGGCGCGGAGCTCGGTCCACATTTTCCAGGCAACCCAGATGAGCAGGAGACCACCGACGAGCAGCAGGCCGACAATCTGCAGGAGCTGCGTCGTGAGGCCGGCAAAGATAATGCGCAGCACAGTTGCAGCGGCGATGCCGATCAGAATGGCCTTGGCGCGCTGCTCTTTGGGAAGGCCGGCTGCAGCAAGACCGATAACGACAGCATTGTCACCGGCCAGCACCAGATCGATCATGATCACCTGGAACAGGGCGGAAAGTGCGTCGACAGTAAAATAAGCGCTCATATGCGGGATCCACGAGGTTTGAACGGAAGCAGCTCGGGTACCTTGCATACGTCGCGACAACGAGCCGCAGAGCGCATGGGGCAGACCAGGCCACGAAAACGTCCAGTCCGACATCGCGGTTCATGAGAACCGCCAGAGGGGCCCGGTCTGGTTGAACGGGTGTAAGTTGTGCCTGCGCGATCCGCAAGCGCCGCCCCCCAATGCTGACGAAATTGTGAGGTAGGCCTTTTTCTTCTTTTTTCTCAGCTTGTTATTCGAGGCATGCTGATTTTACGGCCGAATTTTGCACAATCTGTCGGCACTTTTCCGCTCAGAAAAATCCGAGACGCGCGGCGGCTATGCCGATGGCGGTTCCGATGCCCAGCGGGATGAGCGGATTGGTGCGGCTCAAGGCAATGTGAATGGCCACGCCCCCGGCAATGGCCACGCCGAGCCAATGATCGATGGCCGCATGGCCTGTCACGACGCCCGACGAGAGGATCAGGCCAACCACAATCGGGGGTAGGGCGCGTTTGGCGATCATGTACCAGCGCGTATTGGCGATGCGCGCCTCGCCGCGTCCAGCCAGCAGGGCAATCAGGCTGGTGGGAACAATGGTGGCAAGCGTTGCCACCGCCAAGCCTGCCCATCCCGCCACGCGCCAGCCAATCATGGACATGAGCAATATGTTCGGTCCCGGCGCAATCTGCGACAAGGCGAAAGCCGTGGCGAAATCATCATTGCCGAGCCAGCCGCGTATATCGACCGCCTGGCGATGGATTTCCGGAATCATCGTCGCAATGCCGCCGAAGGAGAAAATGGCGGTGGTGAAAAAGGTCAGGGCCATGGCCCAGAGCAGATCGTCATTTCGCACGTGTGCTGCTCCAATAGCCCACGGCAATCGCGGCGCTCGCCAGAACCAGCAATGTGCCGACCAGCGGCAGGCGCAAAATGCCGATGGCAACAAAGCTCGCGACGGCAAAAGCAAAAGCCCAGCGAGAATCCACAATCGTGCGCGCCAATTTCCAGCCCGTGCCGAAAATCATGCCGACAGCGCCCGCCGCTGCTGCACGCGTTCCGGCAACAACATCGGGCATATTGGCGAAATGATCGTAAAACTCAGCCAGAGCGACAAGAATGACAATCGGCATGAAGGTCAGGCCGATCAGCGCGAGTAGGGCGCCGATTGCGCCCTGAAACCTGTCGCCGACCATGGTGGCCATATTGACGAGATTGGCGCCGGGCAGAACCTGACCGAGCCCCAGAATGGAGGCATATTCCGCATTGGTCAGCCAGCGGCGTCGCTCAACCATGACATGATGCATGGCCGCTGCAATGCCGCCGAAACCGAACATGCCGATCAGCAGAAAGCCGGTGAAAATCTGAAACCGCGAAACCTGCGCCGGTCTATTCTGTCCCTCTTGCGCAGTCTCGCTCCCCACCGACGTCAGCTCGCGCGCGACAAGAGCGCCTGATCTTCCTCGAAGACCGGCGGCAGAACATATTGCGCATGGCGCACCATGCGCAGCCGCCGCGGCAATTCGCGCATGAAACGCTCGCAGATTTCGCGCATCGCGACATCCTGCGGCTGGGCGCGCGACATGAGCGGTCCGGCCTCAAGCAGGAAATGTTCGGCCGGACGCAGCAGGTTCAACAGCCGGCGATATTCGCTCTCGCTGTCAACCAGTTTGATGGCCTCGGCAATTTTGGGAACGAGCCGGTCAAGCCCCGCAGCAACATTGGCAATATGTGTCAGTTCCGCCTCGTCCAAGCTGCACCTGTATCCCGCATGCGAATCGATGAGCCTGAGCATGCCACAGCAAAGGCCTTGCGCGTGAGCCAAGCCAAGGGATTCACGGCAAAATCCAGCAGGATGGGGAGAAGCAGCGCGGAGAGAGATTTGGCTGGGGGACCTGGATTCGAACCAAGATTGACCGAGTCAGAGTCGGTAGTTCTACCGTTGAACTATCCCCCAAGAAAGCACCGCGAAATCAGAGATTTGGTGCGGTTTCCCGGACTGGACACCACAATTCGACGCCAGCGCGGCGGTTTTTGCATGCTGTGGCATCTTGTGTCAACGCCCGGATGGCATGGCGATCATGTTTGATTGCTGCGGGGCCATGTCTTTTCGGGCTTTTTGTATCTGCGTGAGCAGGCCGTGCTGTGGATTTAATCCTCATGGTCAAACCGGCCGCCCATCGTTACAATCGTCCCCGAACCGCCCGGCCGGGCTTTTTCGGCGACGGGGCGACTGGAGATTTGCCCCGTGTCCACGATGGACCTGAAGGGCCCCGGCCCGCAGGGCCCTGGGGCCGCCTCTGCCGGAACGCCCCCGCGCGGCCCGCATGGTCCTTTTCACACCTATGCGGCGCTGGATCTTGGCACCAATAATTGTCGCTTGCTGGTGGCGCGCCCGGCGCGGGAGGGGTTTCGCATCCTCGATGCCTTTTCGCGCATCGTGCGGCTGGGGGAGGGGGTTTCGGCCTCAGGCCGGCTCAGCGAACAGGCCATTCGCCGCACCATTGCCGCGCTTGAAATCTGCCGGGACAAGTTGGATTTGCGGGGCGTTTCGCGCGCGCGGCTGATTGCGACGGAAGCCTGCCGCATGGCGGAAAATGGCAATGAATTTCTAGACCGTGTCTATGAGCGCACCGGGCTCGATCTGGAGATTGTCGATCGCGAGACCGAGGCGCATCTGGCGGCTGCCGGTTGTGCCTCGCTGGCCGATCCATCCGCGCGCGGTGTTGTGCTTTTCGATATTGGCGGCGGCTCATCGGAAATCGTCTGGCTCGCGCGTGGCCAGGATGGCCGGCAGCATGACATTCGTTCGCGCGTTCGCCATTGGGCCTCGCTCAAGCTCGGCGTTGTGACATTGGCCGAGAAATTCGGCGGCGTTCACGTCAATGACGAGATTTTCGAATCTATGGTCGATCATGTGGCGGGCGAGCTTGCGGAATTTTGCGAGCGCGTCAGGCAGGAAACGCGGTGCGAGCGTTTCCATCTGCTCGGCACCTCCGGCACGGTGACGACGCTTGCCGGCGTGCATCTTGGCCTCTTGCGCTACGATCGCCGCCGCGTCGATGGTTTGTGGATGACCGGAGACGAAATCGACGATGCGCTCGATGGCTTGCGCGACATGTCCTACGAGCAGCGCGTTGCCAATGGCTGCATTGGCGCGGAGCGCGCCGATCTCGTGCTTGCCGGTTGTGCCATTCTGGAGGCGATCCGCAGGGCCTTTCCAGCAGAGCGTGTGCGCATTGCAGATCGGGGCCTGCGCGAGGGAATTTTGGCCGAGCTGATGAGCGCCGATGGCGTCTGGCACGATGGCGATACGGGGCGAGAGCAGCGGCGATGACAAACAAGAAACCCGCATCAGGCGGCCGCGAGGGCTCGCTCAAGGTGCGCGTGAAAACCGCCAAAAAGCGGACAACATCCTCGACGCTCTGGCTGCAACGCCAGCTGAACGATCCTTATGTCGCGGCAGCGAAGAAGGATGGCTGGCGTTCGCGCGCCGCCTATAAGCTCATCGAAATGGACGAGCGCTACCATCTGCTGAAGCCCGGCCAGAGGATCGTCGATCTGGGCGCAGCACCCGGCGGCTGGGCGCAATATGCAGTGAAGAAAGTCGGCACCAACGGGCGGGTGATCGGCATCGATCTGCTCGATATTGATCCGATCCCCGGCGTCGAATTCACCGTCATGGATTTTCTCGAGGACGATGCGCCCGAACGGCTGAAAGAGATGATGGGCGGCGATGCCGATGGCGTCATGTCCGACATGGCCGCCAATACAACCGGCCACAAGAAGACCGATCATTTGCGCATTGTCGGCTTGGCCGAACTGGCCATCCATTTTGCGACAGAAGTTTTGGCGCCCGGCGGCTTTTTCGTTGCCAAAGTGCTGCAGGGCGGTACGGAGGGCGAATTGCTCGCCTTGCTGAAGCGCGACTTCAAAGTCGTGCGCCATGTGAAGCCGGCAGCCAGCCGGGCGGATTCGGCCGAGCTTTACGTGCTGGCAACAGGCTTTCGGGGGCGTCAGGACTGAAAACAAAAAGCCCCGCGGTGCGGGGCTTTTCGGACTGACAATATCTAGGCGATCTCTGAGCTTGTCATCGCTCGGCGAGGCGCCTGCCCAGCGAACTGGGTCTCAATGCCCGACAACCGGGTACCGCACCTATATAGCATCCGGGTCTTCATTCGGCAATGAGCTGTGCTCCAGCCGATCCAATCCGAGCCCGAACATGACGGCACGGCGAACCCCCAGAAGATCTTCCTTGCTCAGGTTTGGGTATTCCCATTTCCGACGCCCTATCTTGAAGCCATTCAGGCGTCTGAGGGCCACATTCATGACCAGATCTGCCTTGGCCCAGCAATCAAGGTTGTCTGGT
>CANHAW010000105.1 GCA_947458675.1 Beijerinckiaceae bacterium | reverse complement strand
TTCATCAACTGCTCTGGCGTGACTGTCTTGCTGGAATAGTTTTTTACTTCCGCGCCCATTGCCTCTTTGCCAACATAAACGCCGGTAGCAAAAGTAACCCCTTCGGCCTGCATTTGCTCAACCCGGCGATCAATCAGCCACTTTTCCATTTTGAAGTCAGGAATGCCATAGCGCAGCAGGCCGCCGGCGCGCGCACGTTTTTCGAAGACATGCACATCATGACCGGCGCGCGCGAGCTGCTGGGCGGCGGCAAGACCCGCCGGGCCCGAACCAACGACAGCAATTTTCTTGCCCGTCTTGTGCGTGGGCACTTCCGGCTTCAGCCAGCCATTCGACCAGGCGCGATCGACAATGGCGCATTCGATCGATTTGATCGTTACCGACTGGTCGGTGAGGTTCAGCGTGCAGGAAGCCTCGCAAGGCGCCGGGCAAACACGACCCGTGAATTCCGGGAAATTGTTTGTCGAATGCAGATTGCGCGAGGCCTCTTCCCAATTCCCGTTATAGACGAGGTCGTTCCAGTCGGGGATCTGGTTATTCACCGGACAGCCATTGTGGCAATACGGAATGCCGCAATTCATGCAGCGGGCCGCCTGATCCTTTATCGCTTCTTCCGAAAGCGGGATCACAAATTCCTTGTAATGGCGCACGCGATCGGAGGCCGGCGCATAGCGCCGATCACGGCGATCGATCTCGAGAAATCCGGTTACCTTGCCCATCGGATTACTCCCCCGCAGCAGCGACAGGCTGCTCGTTTTGAGACATGAGTTCGGCGAGCGCGCGACGATATTCGACGGGCATCACCTTCCTGAATTTCGACTTGTAGCTTTCCCAATTGTCGAGAATGTCCTTGGCGCGGGTCGAGCCCGTATGGCGCATGTGGTTCGCGATCAATTGGTGCAGACGCTCAGCATCATAGCGCGTCATGTCGCTCATGACATCGACGCGGCCGTGATGTTCGAGATCGCCGCCCTGGTGGTTGAGGCGCTGGTTCAGCTCCTCTTCTTCCTGGACCGGCTCGAGATCGACCATGGCCATGTTGCAGCGACTCTCGAATGTACCGTCTTCATCGAGCACATAGGCAATACCGCCCGACATGCCGGCGGCAAAATTGCGACCGGTCTGACCGATAACGACAACAATGCCGCCGGTCATATATTCGCAGCCGTGATCGCCTGTGCCTTCAACAACAGCGATAGCGCCGGAATTGCGCACGGCGAAACGCTCACCCGCAACGCCGCGGAAATAGCATTCGCCATTGATGGCGCCGTAGAGCACCGTATTGCCGACGATGATCGAGTTTTCCGGCACGATCTTTGTTGCTTCTTTGGGCGGATAGACAATGAGCTTGCCGCCCGAGAGGCCCTTGCCGACATAATCATTGGCCTCGCCTTCGAGCTCCAGCGTCACGCCATGCGCGACCCAAGCGCCAAAGCTCTGCCCGGCAGTGCCCTTGAGCTTCACGTGAACCGTATCGTCGGGCAGGCCCACATGGCCGTATTTCCTCGCGATCTCGCCAGACAGCATTGCGCCGGTGGCGCGGTTGACGCTGCAGATCGGGCTCTCAATGCGCACAGCCTCGCGCTTCTCGATGGCGGGCTTCGCCTTTTCGATGAGCGTGCGGTCGAGCACTTTGCCGAGATTGTGGTCCTGGTCTTCCGTCTTGAAGATCGGCAGATTGCCGGCTTCAGGCTTGTGGAAGAGCCGCGCGAAATCGAGGCCTTTGGCTTTCCAATGGCCGATGGCGCGATCGCGATCGAGCATCTGCATCTGGCCGATCATCTCGTTCATCGTGCGATAGCCGAGTTCAGCCATGATCTCGCGCACTTCTTCGGCGACGAAGAAGAAATAATTGATCACATGCTCAGGCTGGCCGACAAAGCGCTTGCGCAACACGGGATCCTGCGTGGCAACGCCCACAGGGCACGTATTGAGATGGCACTTGCGCATCATGATACAGCCGGCTGCAATCAGCGGCGCAGTGGCGAAGCCGAATTCATCCGCACCCAGCAGCGCGCCGATCACGACGTCGCGGCCCGTGCGCAGACCGCCATCCACCTGCACGGTGATGCGCGAACGCAAGCGGTTGAGCACCAAAGTCTGATGCGTTTCCGCAAGACCGATTTCCCATGGGGAGCCGGCATGTTTGATCGACGACAGGGGCGAAGCGCCCGTGCCGCCTTCGTAACCTGAGATGGTCACATGGTCGGAACGACCCTTGGCGACGCCCGCAGCCACCGTGCCCACACCAACCTCGGACACGAGCTTCACGGAAACAAGCGCTTCCGGATTGACGTTCTTCAGGTCGTAGATCAGCTGCGCCAGATCTTCGATTGAATAGATGTCGTGATGGGGCGGCGGCGAAATGAGGCCGACGCCCTGCGTGGAATGGCGCACTTTGGCGATGACCGCATCGACCTTATGGCCGGGCAATTGACCGCCTTCGCCGGGCTTTGCGCCCTGCGCCATTTTGATCTGCATCATGTCGGAATTGACGAGATATTCCGTCGTCACGCCGAAGCGGCCAGACGCCACCTGCTTGATCGACGAGCGCATGGAATCGCCATTCGCCATCGGCTTGAAGCGATCGGCTTCCTCGCCGCCCTCGCCCGTGTTGGAACGCCCGCCAATGCGGTTCATCGCAACGGCCAGCGTCGTATGGGCTTCGCGCGAGATCGAGCCAAAGGACATGGCACCCGTTGCAAAGCGCTTGACGATTTCAGCCGCCGTCTCGACTTCCGCCAGCGGCACGGGCTTGCGCCCATCGTCCTGCGCGCTCTTGATCTTGAAGAGACCGCGGATCGTCAGCAATTGCTCATCTTGCTCGTTGAGCATTTTTGCATAAGCGCGATATTTATCCTGGCTGTTGCCACGCACGGCATGTTGCAGCAGCGAGACCGATTGCGCCGACCAGGCATGCGCCTCGCCGCGGACGCGATAGGCATATTCACCGCCCACATCAAGTGCATTGCGATAGACGGGGGATTCGCCAAACGCATCGCGGTGACGCGAGACAGTTTCTTCCGCGACCTCGGCGAGGCCGACGCCCTCGATGGTCGTCGCCGTGCCGGCGAAGAAGCGCTGCACAAATTCCTTCGACAGGCCGATCGCGTCGAAGATCTGCGCGCCGCAATAGGATTGATAGGTCGAGATCCCCATCTTCGACATGACCTTGAGCAGGCCCTTGTCGATCGACTTGATGAAGCGCTTCACCACTTCATAGGCGTCGACTTCCTCCGGGAAATCCTTCGCCATGGCGGCGAGAGTCTCGAAGGCGAGATAGGGATTGATCGCTTCCGCGCCATAACCGGCGAGGCAGGCGAAATGATGCACTTCGCGCGCTTCGCCCGTCTCGACGACAAGACCGACCGATGTGCGCAGACCCTTGCGGATGAGATGGTGATGCACGGCTGCTGTGGCGAGCAGCGCGGGAATCGGAATGCGATCGACGCCAACCATGCGGTCGGAGAGCACGATAATATTGTAGCCGCCCTTGACCGCGGCTTCCGCGCGTTCGCACAGACGCTCAAGTGCTGCTTCCATACCCTCGACGCCCTTTTCGGACGCATAGGTGATGTCGAGCGTCTTGGTGTCGAAGGAATCCTCAAAGTGCCCGATGCAACGGATCTTTTCGAGATCGCCATTGGTGAGAATCGGCTGGCGCACTTCGAGACGCTTGCGCTTCGAATTGCCCTTGTGATCGAGAATATTCGGACGCGGGCCGATGAAGGACACGAGGCTCATGACGAGCTCTTCGCGGATCGGATCGATCGGCGGGTTCGTGACCTGCGCGAAATTCTGCTTGAAATAGGTGTAGAGCAGCTTCGACTTGTTCGACATGGCCGAAATCGGCGTGTCGGTTCCCATCGAGCCGACAGCTTCCTGTCCGGTAATGCCCATCGGCGCGAGCAGGATCTGCAGATCTTCCTGCGTATAGCCGAAGGCCTGCTGACGATCGAGCAGTGACACATCGGTGCGCGAGGCGCGCGGTTCGACGCTCTTCAAATCTTCAAGCACGATCTGCGTGCGATCGAGCCATTCGCGATAGGGATGCGACGTCGACATGGCGCGCTTCATCTCTTCATCGGAGACGATGCGTCCCTGTTCGAGATCGATGAGCAGCATCTTGCCCGGCTGCAGACGCCATTTGGTGACGATCTTCTCTTCCGGAATCGGCAGCACGCCCATTTCGGAGGCCATGACGACAAGGCCGTCATCGGTGACGATGTAGCGGGCAGGGCGCAGGCCGTTGCGGTCGAGCGTTGCGCCGATCTGGCGGCCATCGGTGAAGGCGACAGCGGCGGGTCCGTCCCACGGCTCCATCAATGCAGCATGATATTCGTAGAAAGCGCGGCGCTCTTCATCCATCAACGGATTGCCGGCCCAGGCTTCGGGAATGAGCATCATCATCGCATGGGCGAGCGAATAGCCGCCCTGCACGAGGAATTCGAGCGCATTGTCGAAACAGGCCGTGTCGGACTGGCCCTCATAGGAAATCGGCCAGAGCTTCTGGATGTCATCGCCGAACAATTCGGAGGCAACAGAGGCCTGACGCGCAGCCATCCAGTTGACGTTGCCGCGCAGCGTGTTGATCTCGCCATTATGCGCGACCATGCGATAGGGATGGGCCAGCGACCAGGTCGGGAATGTGTTGGTCGAGAAGCGCTGATGGACGAGCGAGATCGCCGATTCCAGCCGCTCATCGCGCAGGTCGAGGAAGTAGTCGCCAAGCTGTGTGGCGAGCAGCATGCCCTTGTAGACAAGCGTGCGCGACGACAGCGAGACGGGGTAGAAACCCTTCGTGCGCATGTCGCCAAGATTATAGACGGTGTTCGAGATCACCTTGCGCAGCAGGAACAATTTGCGCTCGAACGTATCCTGATCGGCGACCGCTGCACCGCGACCGATAAAGATCTGCTTGTGCACGGGCTCGGTCGGCTTGACGCTTTCGCCAAGACCCGAAGGATCGACCGGCACATCGCGCCAGCCCAAAAAGACCTGACCTTCATCGGCCACGACCTTCTCGACAATCTTCTCGACAATCGCACGGCCTTCCGGGTCGCGCGGCAAGAACAGCGCGCCGACCGCATAATCGCCAATGGCGGGAAGCTTGAAACCGATGCGCTGCGCTTCCTCGCGCAGGAAGCGATCGGGAATCTGCACCAGCATGCCGCAACCGTCGCCGGCTTTCGGATCTGCACCGACGGCGCCGCGATGATCGAGATTGAGCAGGATCTGCAGGCCTTTTTCGACAATGTCATGCGACTTGCGATTATGCATGTTCGCAACAAAGCCGACGCCGCAGGAATCTTTCTCATTCGCCGGATCATAAAGGCCATGCGCTTCGGGAAGAGCGGGATCGAAAATCGATACGGAAGGCTCAGACATATGGCTCTCTCCGGTGAGCGACGTGTGTTTGGCAAAAGATGAACCGATGCGTTTGGACGCGCCGGCTTTCGCCGCCGTCTTGCCCGCCAGATGGTTCATCGAATTCCCGCTCATTGCTCACTCCAGATCGTGATGAACGATCGTAATATGGTCGAAACCGGACGGCTGCCTGCGCAGCCCTCGTCGTCTTTATGTCCATGCAAAGCACGCGCCGCTCGGCTTTCCGTGTGGGAAGCTTAGACGCCCGCAAATGGTCAGTAAAGCTGTCCTATCGACGGAGCGGGAACATGCCAGAATTATGGCACTCGCACAAGCGATGAAAAGACCCTGTGGAAGCGGCACCTTAGCGCA
Organism: Beijerinckiaceae bacterium; assembly: GCA_947458675.1. GTDB lineage: Bacteria > Pseudomonadota > Alphaproteobacteria > Rhizobiales > Beijerinckiaceae > Terripilifer. The sequence continues at coordinate 1,373 of CANHAW010000105.1, read as the reverse complement.
GGCAGCGCGCCCTTCGCCAGCGCCCCTCAGAACCAAAAAAAGCAAATCGCTGCATAGACTTAATGATAAAGCCATGGGGCCATTCAAGGTTCTGCCCGGAGCGCCTGCCGCTGCCATGGCGCACCGGCGGGCCTGAGCGTGAAAAGGGCGCCCTCCGGCGCCCTTCTTTTGGTCGCGAGCCTTCAGCCTGTCAGGCCGCTTTCGACGCCTCGACCAGCTTGCCGGCACCGATCTGGATCCGGCGCGGCTTGGAGGCTTCGGGGATTTCGCGCACGAGATCGACGTGAAGCAGCCCGTTTTTCAGGCTGGCACCCGTCACGCTCACATGATCGGCGAGCTGGAACCGGCGCTCAAAGGCACGCGCAGCAATGCCCTGATGGAGCACCTCGCTCTTGCCGGCCTCATCCCCGCGGCCTTCCTTGGCACCTTTGATGATCAGCGTGTTTTCACGCGTCTCGATCGCCAGATCTTCCTCGGCGAAACCGGCGACAGCGACAGAGATGCGGTAATCATTCTCACCCGTCCGCTCAATATTATAGGGCGGATAGGAATTGGCCGCCTCGACGCCCGAAACCTGGTCGAGCAGCGAGAAAAGACGGTCGAAACCAACCGTCGAGCGGTAAAGCGGCGAAAGATCGAAGTGACGCATGACATATCCTCCTTGAGAAGCGACATGTGGCCAACCCCGGCCCCCATTTAAGGCGCGGGGCGCCGACTGTTTTGCACGTCCAGAAGCGGCCCGTGCATTCTTCAGGTGGGGATGGATTTTTGCGGTTTCAAGGGGGGTAGGAAAGGCCCTCGTCATTGCGAGCGGAGCGAAGCAATCCAGAGCCAAGGCGCGGCTCTGGATTGCTTCGTCGCTACGCTCCTCGCAATGACGGCCTGGTCACGGCCGTGATCCAATCCAGATAGGATTGCCCGCCCGCATCCACATCGAAACGCAGGATTTCGGGGACGTCATAATCGTGGGCGGTGCGGATTTCGATCTCGATCTCGACCCAATCGGCCAGCTTGGCCTTGATGATGAGCAGGTCTTCTGCCTCCTCGCGCAACACGCCCTGCCAGACATAATGGCTCTTGATCGGCATGACCTGCACACAGGCCGCAAGGTCCTTGGACAGCAAAGCCTGGATGATCTTTTGGCCCGTCTCGCCCTGGGCTGTGGTGAGCACCATGCAGAAGCCGGTATCAGCGTCGGTCATGATCACCTCCGGTTCGTCATTGCGAGGAGCGCAAGCGAGGAAGCAATCCAGAGCCGCAAGAGTTTCTGGATTGCTTCGCTTCGCTCGCAATGACGAGCGAAACCGTTAAACCCAGCCCATCAATTCTCGTTTCACAATATGCTCCAGCACGCGCATGCCCGGCGCTGAATC
>CANHAW010000104.1 GCA_947458675.1 Beijerinckiaceae bacterium | reverse complement strand
CAGCGGATCGTCTTCGCGAAACGGACGGTTGAGCTCGCCATGCTGATAGACTTTATCGGTGGTCGTGATCAGCACAACATCAGGTGCAGCACTGCGGGCGGCATTCAATACATGGGCTGTGCCCATGACATTGGTTTCATATGTGCCCAACGGATCTTTGTAAGAGGCGCGCACCAGAGATTGCGCGGCCAGATGAATAACAATATCCGCCTCGGCGCGACGCATGGCCTCTTCGAGCGCTGGCCCATCGCGCACATCGGCGCGCAGATCGACCATGCCCTCATGAAGCCGTGCGGCTTCAAACAAAGACGGCTTGGTGGGCGGCTCCAGCGCATAGCCGGTCACATGCGCCCCGAGACGGTTCAACAGCGCCACGAGCCATGCGCCCTTGAACCCGGTATGGCCGGTGACAAAAACCCTGCGATCTTTCCAGAATTCCGGCCTCACCAGATCCTCCAGGGCGCATCGCCGCTGGCCCAGGCATTTTCCAGCAGATTGCGGTCGCGCAACGTATCCATCGGCTGCCAGAAACCATGATGATGAAAGGCCTGCAGCTGCCGGCGCGCCACCAATTGCTCCAGCGGCTCGCGCTCGAACACAGTTTCATCGCCGGCAATCAGATCGATGATTTTCGGCGACAGGATAAAAAAGCCGCCATTGATCCAGCCGGAATCATCCTGCGCTTTCTCGCGAAAGGACACGACGCGCTCATTGTCGAGCGCCATTGTGCCGAAACGGCCGGGCGGTCGCACAGCAGCAATCGTCGCCAGCCGCCCATGGGCGCGATGAAAGGCAAGTTCTGCCGTAATGTCGATATTGGCAACGCCATCGCCATAGGTGAGCGCGAAACATTCCTCATCGGCCACATGTTCGATGATACGCTTCAGCCGCCCGCCCGTTTGCGTATGCTCGCCCGTATCGACAAGCGTGACGCGCCAGGGCTCGGCCTGCCGCCGATGCACCTCGACACTGTTTTTCGCCAGATCGAACGTCACATCCGACATGTGCAGAAAATAATTCGAGAAAAATTCCTTGATCAGATAGCCGCGATATCCAAGGCAGAGAATGAAATCATTCACACCATGAGCGGAATAGATTTTCATAATGTGCCAAAGGATCGGCTTGCCGCCGATCTCGACCATGGGCTTGGGCCGCAACGAGGTTTCTTCGGCAAGGCGCGTGCCCAATCCGCCGGCGAGAAGTACCGCCTTCATCTTCAAAATACCTCTGAAATAAAAACAAAAAATGCCGCAAGGGCAGCAAATCAACACGGTCAAATAAAACGCCCACAATCTAATACGCGGGCCAACTTGTGGCAAAGTTGCGCCTGCGAATTGCGAAAATGTGAAGTAAGTTTTTCCTAAGCTATTGATGTTATGAATTTCTTCTCGTCATTATTTTATACGCCGCAACCAGCGCGCAGAATGGCCGCCGCGCCTTTATGCGCAAGCGCCTTTCTCCCATAATGGCCCTGTGATTCGCTGGACAAAGCTCGTGACTGATTTCACTGTACCGCCTTCCAAATCCAATCTTGCGGCCAGCTCCCCCGGATCGCGCGCTATTGCTGCCTCGACAGAGGCGCAAAGCGAATGGTCGGCTCCCGCGCAGGTGGAAAAATCGCTCGAGATTCTAGTCCGCGCCGCAGCCGCCGTGGATGAATTGATCGCACGCAATCGCGCCATTACCGATGCAGCCATGCGCAGCATCGAACATTTCCGCCACAAATTGCGCGCGGCCGAACAGACAAACCATCAGCAGCAAAATGAGATCGAAGCGCTCAAGGCCGAAAGACAAGCCTTGCGCACCGAGCGCGAAGCCATGCGCGTGGCAGCAGAGGCCCTGCGCGCCGAATGCGAAGCCGAGATTGAATCACACAGACGCGAACTCGAACGCGCCCACGCCAATATCAGACGCTTCAACGCCCAAATGGCCGATCTCCTCGGCGCCGCCGAACGCAAACTCGCCGAAACATCAGGATCGCTGCCGCAGGGATTGTGAGAATTGGCTGGGGCGGGAGGATTCGAACCTCCGTATGGCGGAATCAAAATCCGCTGCCTTACCGCTTGGCGACGCCCCAACGGCCTGCTGGCGATGAATCGCTGGGTGCAGGCGGGCGGACCATAATGGGGTGCGTGAGCGGCCGCAACTTTTCTCCTGCGCCTTCATGGAAAGCTGCGCCAAGGCTCTCAGGGGGCTACCGCCTTTTCCCTTGCCCGCCCCAGCCCCCCTCGCTATAAGGCGCCTCACCAGTTCGGCGGGTTCTCCGCCTGATGTCGGAGTGTAGCGCAGCCTGGTAGCGCACCTCGTTCGGGACGAGGGGGTCGGAGGTTCGAATCCTCTCACTCCGACCATTTTATCCCCTTTGGACCATTCCCCCTGACCGGCCCTCACAGGCCTGTGCGCAATCGCGTGATTTGCCCTCTCCCCCCGGCTGTGGTCAGATTTGGCCACAAAAAAATACATCGGGAGGGGAAAATGGCTTTTGCTCGGCTTTCGCGCGGGGTGCCCGCGGCACTTGCGGCTTTTCTGGCATGTGTGCCGGCTATGGCCCAAAGCGAGCCGGATTTTTATGCCGGCAAAAATTTGCAGGTTGTTATCGGCGTGAGCGCCGGCGGCGGTTACGACACTTGGGGCCGCATTGTCGCGCGCCATATTGTCCGCAAATTGCCGGGCAATCCGACAGCTGTGCCGCAAAACATGCCGGGTGCGGGCTCGATTACGGCCGGCAATCATATTTTTAACGCTGCAGCGCGCGACGGCACTGTGATCGGCATTTTGAACCGCGATGCGCCGCTCGCCCCGCTCACCGGCTCGGCGGCTGCGCGTTTCGATGCAACGCGTTTTTCATGGATCGGCACGCCGACGGTCGAGACCAATGTCTGTTTTGTGTCGAGCAAGGCCTCCGTGCGCAGCATTGAGGATATCAGCAAGCGCGAGGTTATTCTCGGCGCGGTCGGCCCCGGCAGCGGCTCTTACAATTATCCAAAAGCGCTTGCCGGTCTGCTCGATCTGAAGATCAAGCTGATCTCGGGCTTCCCCGGCTCGACCGATGTGCTGCTGGCGATGGAACGCGGCGAGGTCGATGGCATGTGCGAAAGCCTCGACTCGGTTGAATCGCGCAAGCCCGGCGCGATCAAGGCGAAGCAATTGCATGTCCTGTTTCGGGGCGGCATGGAGCCGAGCCCGGAATTGCCGGGCGTGCCTTTCATCCGCGATTTCGCGCGCAATGAGGAAGAGCGCCAGGCGATCAAACTGCTTTATGCGGGCCAAGGCTTGGGCCGCCCCTTCATCGCCCCGCCGGATCTGGTGACAGGCCGTTTGGCGATTTTGCGCAAGGCATTTGATGAGACCATGAAAGATGCCGAATTTCTGGCCGAAGCCAAAAAGCTGAGGCTCGATGTCGAGCCCCGCACCGGCGCAGAACTCGAGGCGCTGGTGAAGGAACTCTATGGCGCACCCAAAGAGCTGATGCGCCGCCTCAGCGATCTGGTGCGCTGAGCTTGCACGCCTGCGCCGGGGTAGATTGCCCCGGCGGGAGGCGTATAAGGGGGCTTGCGACTTTTCTCCGCGAGACCGCATGCCCCAGAAGCAAGGCAAAACCACGCGCACCGATTCCATTGTCTTCCGGCTGACGCAGGACATTGTCTCGAAACGGATCGCGCCCGGCACGCCGCTTGATGAAACGCGGCTGGGCCAGCAATTCGGCGCCTCGCGCACGCCAATCCGCGAAGCGCTGCGCCAGCTTGCCGCCAGCGGGCTGATCGAATTGCGCCCGCACCGCTCCCCGCTTGTGGCCGCTGCCGATATTGTCCGCCTGCGCGAAATGTTCGACGTCATGGCCGAACTGGAGGCGCTATGCGCCCAGCGCTGCTGCACGGATATGAGCGCCGCCCAACGTCACGCGCTCGAAGCCCATCATCGCGACATGGCCACCAGCGTGCGCGAGGGCAATGTCGCTGATTATCGCCAAGGCAATATGGCCTTCCATGCCTTGATCTATGACGGGACGAACAATGCCTATCTCAAACAGCTGGCTTTGATGACGCGCGAGCGCCTCGCACCCCATCGCGGCGTCCAGCTGGAGGCACCCGCCCGCCTCGCGCGCTCCTATGCCGAGCATGAGGAAATCGTCACCGCCATTTTGCGTGGCGACCAGACGGGCGCTGCCAGCGCCATGCGCCAGCACCTCGCCATTACGCAGGAAACGCTGGAGCAAATTGCTGCACAAAGATAATAGCCTAATTTTTAGGCATATTTTTCGAACTGCATACAATTTTTGCCGCAATTCCATCCTCTGCCCAATGCGGGCAAGGTTCTCACCATTGATTTTCAAGGATTTTCTTGCCCAGCCGGATGAAAAAGGCGGTGGCACGCTCGTTGCGTAGGGCTATCCAGAACAGGACGCCCAAGCATGACGGAACTCTCCTTCGATATCGCCAGCCTGCATGATTTTTATGCCGTGGGCGGCAGCCCCGAGCATGTGATCGCGCTCGCCCATGAGCGGCTGGCAGCGGCGGATGATTCCGGCATTTTCCTTCATCTCGTCCCGGCGGCGCAGGCGCGTTCGGCTGCTCTTTCTTTGGGCACATTCGATCCGGTCGCCAAACCGCTTTGGGGCATCCCTTTCGCCGTAAAAGACAATATCGATGTCGCCGGCCTGCCGACGACCGCCGCCTGCCCGGATTTCGCCTATCTCCCCACAGAGCACGCCCCCGTTGTCGCGCGTCTTCTCGAGGCGGGTGCGATTCTGATCGGCAAGACCAATCTCGACCAATTTGCCACCGGGCTTGTGGGCGTGCGCACGCCCTATCCCGCGCCGAAAAATCCCTTCGATCCAGAACGCGTGCCGGGCGGCTCAAGCTCGGGGTCGGCTGTTGCCGTGGCGCGGCGCTGCGTCAGCTTTTCGCTGGGCACGGATACAGCGGGCTCAGGCCGCGTGCCCGCCGGCCTCAACAATCTGGTCGGATTGAAGCCAACGCTTGGCGCCTTGTCGACGCGTGGCGTGCTGCCGGCCTGCCGGACGCTCGATTGCGTCTCCATTTTCGCTCTCAATGTCGCCGATGCGCGGCGTATCTTCGATCTCGTCGCGCATTTCGATACGAAAGATCCCTATGCGCGCCCGCTTGTGGCGCATGAGGGGAAAGTTCGCATGCTCGGCGTACCGCGCCAGCAAGACCGTCTCTTCTTCGGCGATGGGGCGGCGGAAAAAGCCTATGAAAAGGCTTTGTCGGAGATATCGCGCGCCGGCCTGCCGATGCGCGAGATCGACATGAGCGATTTCTTCGCCGTTGCGCGACTGCTTTATGAAGGCCCCTGGGTTGCCGAGCGGCGCGCCGCCATCCGCGCCTTCATGGATGCAAAGCCAGAAGCCCTGTTTCCCGTCACCCGCAACATTATCGCAAGCGCAGATCGTTTCAGCGCGACCGACATGTTCGAGGCACTTTACAAGCTGCAGGCCCTGCGGCGGACAAGTGAAAAAATCTGGGACGATATTGATGCGCTCGTTGTCCCGACGGCGCCGATTGCACCGAAGGTTGCAGAACTTGAAGCCGATCCGATCGGCCCCAACAGCCGGCTCGGCACTTACACCAATTTCGTCAATCTGCTCGACCTCTGTGCGCTCGCCGTGCCCGGACCCTTCCGCAGCGATGGCATGCCGGCCGGCACAACCTTGATTGCCCCGCGCGGTCATGACCGCGCTTTGACCGATCTGGGTGCGCGGATTTTCAGCGGAACCGGCGGATATGACGCGCATCAAGGGAGCAAGGCGGCATGAATATCGCGACAAAAGACGAAAAAATCGAAATCGTCGTCGTCGGCGCGCATCTCTCGGGCATGCCGCTCAATCATGAATTGACGACGCGCGGCGGTGTCTTTGCGCGCAAAGCAAAAACTGAAAATTCCTATCGCTTTTTTGCTCTTGCGGGTGGCCCGCCCAAACGCCCCGGCCTTTTGCGCATAGCGTCGGGCGAAGGCCACGCCATTGAAACGGAAGTCTGGGCTTTGCCGCCCGCCGGCTTTGGCGATTTCGTCGCCTCCATCCCGGCGCCGCTTGGCATTGGCACAATTCTGCTGGCCGACGGAACGCGGCCGAAAGGTTTTCTTGTCGAACCCGAAGGGCTCGCGGGAGCCCAGGACATTTCTGAATTTGGCGGCTGGCGCGCTTACGTCACCGCTTTGGTTGCGGATGTCACGCCGTGAAAGCCGTTTTGAAGTTTGCTGAGGGGAGATGAACATGCTGACACGTCGTAATGCATTGACCATCGCTGGTGCAGGACTTGGTGCGATTGCCATGCCCGGCATTTTGCGCGCGCAGGCACCGCGCACAGTGAAAATGGGTTCGCTTCGGCTCATCCATTCCATGACGCCGCATTTCTATTCGAAATTCGCGCCCGACAATCTGAAGATTGAAATCATCACCTTCGATTCGCCGACCGACGGCAAAAATGCCGTTGTCACGCGCTCGGTCGATTTCGGCGGCTTCGGGATTGCTGCTGCCATTCTGGGTGCCGCTGCCGGCGAGCCCGTCGTTGTTGTCGGCGGTTTCTGCAATCGCGGCATGGGCATTATCGCCAAAGCCGGCAATGACATTAAATCGGTGAAGGATCTGCGCGGCAAGAAAGTCGGCATCTGGCCGGGCTCGACGCAGGAAGTCTTCGTCATGGAGCGCATGCGCATGGAAGGTCTGACCATGCGCGACATCACATCCGTGCGCGTGCCGTTCGGCGAAATGCACGCCATGCTCGTGCGCGGCGAAATCGATGCCTATGTCGGGGCTGAACCCGGCCCCGGCCTGTCGCTCTCCTCGGGCGCCGGACAGCTGGTCGAATATCCCTATGGAACGGCCATGGGCGGACTGAACATGATTTTCGCGACATCCGAAGATGTGGTGAAAAAAGATCCGGAGCTGGTCAAGACCATGCTGACGATCCACAAAAAAGCATCCGAATATATGATGGCCAACAAGGCAGAAGTCGCCGAAATGACGGTGAAGATTCTCGGCGCCAACAAAGCGGCGGTGGAGAATGCACTGGCGGCCAATAATGTCGAATATATCTGGAAGCTCGATGACACTGTGCTCGGACAGGCGCGCGCCTATGCCAACCAGATGCTCGAATTGAAACAGAT
>CANHAW010000103.1 GCA_947458675.1 Beijerinckiaceae bacterium | reverse complement strand
GGAACAGAATGGCAAGAGCGGCGCGTTGTAATGTGAGCAATGGCATCAGAACATTTTCCCGGCCAGCCAGAAGCCGCCAACAATAAAGGCGAGGATGAGCAGGATGAAGCTGGTGAAATGTTTCTCAAGCAGGATTTTGATCGGCCCGCCGAATTGATGGAGCAGGCCCGCCAGCAAAAAGAAGCGCGCACCGCGTGTGATGAACGACAGCAGTACGAACATGGCGAAATGATATTCCAGCAGGCCCGAGACAATGGTCACGAGCTTATAGGGAATGGGCGTCACGCCTTTGACGAGAATGAACAGCCAGCCCCATTCCGCATAGCCGGCGCGCACGGCATCCATGCGCGCGCCATAGCCATAAAGATTGATCAGCCATTGGCCGACGCTATCCCAGAGAAACCAGCCGATGCCATAGCCGACAATGCCGCCTGCCACCGAGGCCAAGGTGCAAATGCCCGCATAAAACCAGGCGCGTTCCGGGCGCGCCAAAGCCATGGGCACGAGCACAACATCAGGGGGAATGGGAAAGAAGGAGCTTTCGGCAAAGGCCACGCCACCCAAGGCCCAGCTTGCGCGCTTGCTCTCCGCCAGAGCCAGAGTCCAATGGTAAAGCTTTTTGAACATGGGCGCGCGCGGGCTCCGTGAGGTTCTGCAGCCCTAGCATTGCGACACGTGCCGGAGCAAGGCGGCTTACAGATTGCGCGGCGCTGCAAGGATGATGGCGGCGCCTGCAATGCAAACCAATGCGCCGATCAGGTCATAGCGGTCGGGCGTCACGCCCTCCACCAAGCGGAGCCAGACGAGCGAGGCGGCAATGTAAATGCCGCCATAGGCTGCAAAGGCGCGTCCTGCCGCATCCGTGTCGATGCGCGTCAGCAGATAAGCAAAAAGGATCAGGCAGGCGATGCCCGGCGCCAACCAGAGCGCAGATTTGCCACCGCGCAGCCAGGCCCAGAAGGCGAAACAACCGGCGATCTCGGCGAGCGCTGCGGCAATATAGATGAGGGCTGTCATAATGTGCTCGTCATTGCGAGGAGCGCAGCGACGAAGCAATCCAGAGCGCGCGGCGCATCTGGATTGCTTCGCTGACGCTCGCAATGACAGCGCGAGGGTCGTGCCTCAATTCCGAATGTCCTGCAAAAACCATTCGGTCGGAATCTCATGTCCAAGGCCTGCCTTTTTGGCCAGCTCATAGACGCGTCCCGCAACCGCATAAAATTGCGCGCCTTGCAGATTGCCGCGCTCCGAATAGGTGATCTGATCGTCCGATGTGCGGCCCTTCGCTTTGCCTGCGACGAGATCGGCGAGCGTGATGCGCTTTTCTGGAATCGTCACGCCATGGGCGCGCTTGCCTTTGCGGCCATCGCCGAATTTATCGGCATTGGGGCGTGCTTCCCAGGCGATATATTCATCGTCGAGCGCAAGTTCCGGGCGGCTGCGCGGGGCAGGCGCATCGCCGAAACGCAGATAGACATCGACGCGCTCAAGCGAACGTTTGTCTGGCACGCCGCTGCCGCCAATATTGACGATGTGAGAGCCGGGCTCGAGCAGATCGCCATTGAGCACGGGAATAGCTGAATCGGTGAGGCCTGCCACAATATGCGCGCCGCGATAAATCTGTTCGGGCGCGTCGCAGACTTTCACTTCAATGCCATATTGCGCGCGGATTTCATCGGCAAAGGCTTCGCGGTTTTTCTTTGTCGGCGAGAAGACCTGCACCTTTTTGATATTTCGCACAGCGGTGAAAGCCTGCATATGCGTGCGCGCCATGCCGCCCGACCCCAGAATGCCGACGACTTCGGCATCCTTGCGCGCCATATATTTCACGCCAATGCCGCCATCGCCGCCCACCCGCATATGCTGCAAATGTCCGTCGTTGATGAGCGCCAGCGGTTCGGCATTTTCAATCGAGGTCAGAAGGATGAGCCCGCAGAACAGGCCGGGCTTGACGCAATATTTTTCCTGCGTGATCGCGCCATTATATTCCGTCTCATAGACAATGTCGGATTTCATCCGGATGGCGAAATAGCCGCCCGTCGATCCGCCCTCCATCGTGCCCCATTGGTAATTTTTGGTCGGGTCGGAAGTCGGGATGCGAATGTCGATGCGCGGCCGGCAGACCGCCTCGCCCTTGGCGAGATTGAGATAGGAGGCCTCCAGCGCGTCAATTGTATCGCGCATGGTGAGGACTTGATGGACGGCTTCATTATTGATGATGAGTGTCATAGGTCTTCGCTTCCCCGCCTTGCTTTTTGCGTGATGATAGGCCGCCTGAGCCGTCATTGCGAGCGGAGCGAAGCAATCCAGAGGCCTCAAGTGGGGCCTCTGGATTGCCGCGTCGGCCCTTTGGGCCTCCTCGCAATGAGGAGACCGCTGGGGGAGGGGTAGGCTCGCCACCCGTTCCGCCCGAAATGGGCAAACAGGTCAGGCCGCGCCGTGTCCCGTTGACTCCCGATACCCCGCCCCCTATAGAACGCCCTCGCTTCGGCGCGCGGTCTTTTCAGGCCGCGTTTTTCGTTTGGCTTTTGGTCCCCGGGTCTTCCGGGGCGGCAAAACGGGGTCTGGGGCGAATTCGCTGGTTTGCAAATCTGCAAAGAAGCCGGCCGTCACGGGGGCTAACCCTCGGGCAGAGCCGGAGTTGAACACGAGGATAAAACGATGTTCGCAGTCATCAAAACCGGCGGCAAACAGTATAAGGTTGCCGCCGAAGACAAGATTACCGTCATGACGCTCGCCGGAAATCCGGGCGACAAAGTGACGTTCGATGAAGTGCTGATGCTGGTCGATGGCGAGACGATGAATGTCGGCGCGCCGACCGTCGCCGGCGCCAAGGTGAGCGCCGAGATCGTCGCCCAGGAGCGCGGCGACAAGGTCATCGCTTTCAAAAAGCGTCGCCGCAAGAATTCGAAGCGCAAGCGCGGTCACCGTCAGGATCTGACCATCGTGCGCATTACCGGCATCGCCGCGAACTGATCGCGCGGAACGGTATCGAAACGGGGCTTTTTCTGGTAAACAGCCCCTGACAGTTTTCATTCGACCCGCGGAACATTCCCAAGGGTCTTGAGGTTCGGAGCAAGACAATGGCTCACAAAAAGGCAGGCGGTTCTTCCCGCAACGGCCGCGATTCTGACGGCCGCCGTCTCGGCGTGAAAAAATTCGGCGGCGAGTCCGTGATCGGCGGCAACATTATCGTTCGCCAGCGCGGCACGAAATGGCACCCCGGCACCAATGTCGGCATGGGCGTCGATCACACGCTCTTTGCCCTCACCGACGGCAAGGTGCATTTCGTGAAAAAAGCCAACGGCCGAGCTTATGTATCGGTCGTACCGATGGCCGAGGCCGCAGAATAAGGTGGTGGTTTGACGAAGAACCTCCACCGTCTCCCACGAGACCCGGTGGACAGGTTCTTCAAAGAGCCAAAGGATCAAGGCCAAGAGGCCGAAATCCGGACCAGTCCGAAAGCCCGAAAGGGGACCAGGGGAAGCGGGAGACCGCTTCCCCTGTTTTTTTCGGCGCTGCTGCGCCATTCGGACTGGAGATTGTCATGTTTCCCGATCTGACCCGAGACGATGTGTTCCGGATCGAGACCGCCCGCCTTTGGCTGCGCTGGCCGCGCGCCACAGATGTAGCGGCTTTCGCCCGCCTCGCCTCGGAACCAGACATAAGTGCGATCTCCGAATGCCTGCCGCGCCCCTTCGGGCCGCCCGAGGCTGAGGATTTCGTGATTGGCGCGCGCCGGACCAATGCCGAGGGCCGCGGGATCGTGCTGGCGCTGAGCCCGCGCAACGATCCCCGCACGCTGATCGGCATGGCGGGTGTGCAGACGCGCTGTGAGGGTTCGGCGGGCGCCGATCTCGTGCTCGGTTATTGGCTCGGCAAACCCTATTGGGGCAATGGCCTGATGCAGGAGGCGATCGAGGCTGTGCTCGACATGGTTTTCGTGATCACCAATGCAGCGACCATCGAAACCCCGCTCGCCGAAGGCAATCTTGCCGCCCGCAAGGTGCTGAACCGGTGCGGCTTCCCGCTGGAGAGCGGCATGCGCGAGCGCGCCATCGTCACCCGCCCGGCCTGGCTTGCTGCGCGCAAGGGGGCGGTCGGCCGGATTGCCCTGCCGCAGGTGTGAGGGCCAAAGCGCCCTTCTCCCTCAAGGAGAAGGGCAATGCTCCATTGCTCCGGGCCCGCGCTTGGAATAGGGAATGAACCCATGAAATTCCTCGATCAGGCCAAAATCTACATCCGCTCCGGCGATGGCGGCGCGGGCTCCGTCTCGTTCCGGCGCGAAAAATTCATCGAATTCGGCGGGCCGGACGGCGGCGACGGCGGACGCGGCGGCGATGTCGTGGCTATCTGCGTCGATGGATTGAACACGCTGATCGACTATCGCTACCAGCAGCATTTCAAGGCGCAGACCGGCACACATGGCATGGGGCGCAATCGCGCTGGCGCCAGAGGTTCGGATGTCGAGCTGAAAGTGCCTGTCGGCACGCAGATCTATGAAGAAGACGGTGAGACGCTGATTGCCGATATGACGGAAGTCGGCCAGCGCGTGGTTGTTGCGCGCGGCGGCAATGGCGGTTTCGGCAATCTGCATTTCACCACATCGACAAACCGCTCGCCGCGTCGCGCCAATCCCGGTCAGGTCGGCAAGGAACTGACGATCTGGCTGCGCCTGAAGCTCATTGCCGATGCCGGTCTTGTCGGATTGCCCAATGCCGGCAAGTCGACATTTCTGGCAAGCGTCTCGGCGGCAAAACCGAAGATTGCCGATTATCCTTTCACCACATTGCATCCCAATCTCGGCGTGGTGCATGTCGATGGACGCGAATTTGTCATGGCCGATATTCCGGGCCTGATTGAAGGTGCGCATGAAGGGCTTGGTCTTGGCGACAGGTTTCTGGGCCATGTCGAGCGTTGCCGCGTCTTGCTGCATCTCGTGGATGCCGGCTGCGAACATGCGGGCGAAGCCTATAAGACGATCCGCCATGAGCTTGAAGCCTATGGTCACGGGCTTGAGGAAAAGACCGAAATTGTCGCTTTGTCGAAATGCGACACGGTCGATGAAGAGGCTTTGAAAAAGCAGATCGAGCGATTGAAGCGCGCCATGCGCAGCGCCGGCCCGCCGCTCGCCGATGGCGAGAAGCGGCGCGCACCGATCAAAGTCTCGGCTGCAACGCATGGCAATGTAACGGAGACCTTGCGCGATCTGGTGCGTGTGATCGATGATGCGCGCGCCCAAGAAGCGCCCGCAAAGGTCGATGCCTGGCAGCCTTGAAAGAACGACCGACGTGAGCGCGACACCCACTCTCTCTTCCTTCCGCCGCATCGTTGTGAAAGTCGGCTCATCCCTGCTCGTCGATCACGAGAAGGGCGCGCTGAAACATGTCTGGCTTGAGGCGCTCGCCGACGATCTTGCGCAACTCCACCGCGATGGTCGCGATGTACTGGTTGTCTCCTCCGGTTCGATTGCGCTTGGTCGCACCGTTCTCAAATTGCCGAAAGGCGCGCTGCGTCTTGAAGACAGTCAGGCAGCGGCCGCTGTCGGCCAGATTGCTTTGGCGCGTACCTGGTCGGAAGTGCTGGGCGCTCGCGGTATCACGGCGGGACAGATTCTCGTCACGCTCAACGATACCGAAGAGCGCCGCCGCTATCTCAATGCGCGCGAGACGATCGGCAAATTGCTCGACTATCGCGCTGTGCCGGTGATCAACGAGAATGACACGGTGGCAACAACGGAAATCCGCTATGGCGACAATGATCGCCTGGCGGCGCGGGTTGCGACCATGGCATCCGCCGATCTGCTCGTGCTTCTCTCCGATATTGACGGGCTCTATACGGCGCCCCCGCATGAAGATCCGAAGGCGGATTTGATCCCCGTCGTGCCGCGCATTTCGGCCGAGATCGAGGCCATGGCCGGAGGCGCTGCGAGCGAAATGTCGCGCGGGGGCATGCGCACCAAAATCGAGGCCGGCAAAATCGCCACAACGGGCGGCACCCATATGGTGATCGCCGATGGGCGTGTGACCAATCCCGTCCGGCGCATTGCCGAGGGCGGGCGCTGCACATGGTTCCTGACGCCGTCCAATCCGGTGACGGCGCGCAAGAAATGGATTGCCGGTTCGCTGGAACCGCGCGGCACGGTTCATATCGATGACGGCGCGACAAAAGCACTGCTGGCCGGCGCCAGCCTGCTGCCGGCCGGCGTCGTCCGCCTTGAAGGGTCTTTCGCGCGTGGCGATTGCATCGTCATCCGCGATTCCCGCGGGGCGGAAATCGGCCGCGGGCTCGTGGCTTACGATGCACTGGAAGCCGCCCAGATCGCCGGTCGCAATTCCCGCGAGATCGAGGCCGTGCTCGGTACGCCGGGCGGGGCGGAAATGATTCATCGCGACGATATGGCGCTCAACGGCGAGTGACATGACACTTCGGCTCCAATCCTGTTAGATCGCTTCATGACCACGCCCGTTCACCTCCACGAAAACCAGGACGTGCCCGCCTTGATGCTGGCCTTGGGCCGCGCTGCGCGCCGCTCGGCGCGGGCTGTGGCGCTGGCCTCCACAGCCGTGAAAAATGAAGCCCTGCGGGCTGCGGCCGCAGCCTTGCGCGCGAGGGTGCAGGAGATTGTTGCGGCCAATGCTCTGGATATGGCGGCGGCGGAGGCTGCCGGCGTCGCCAAAGCGCAGCTCGATCGTCTCATGCTGGATGGCCAGCGCATCGAGGCCATGGCCAAGGGTCTCGACGATATTGCGGCTCTGCCCGATCCCGTCGGCCGTGTGCTCGAAACATTTGAGCGTCCCAATGGGCTGAAGATCGAACGCGTCTCGACGCCGCTCGGCGTCATTGGCGTGATCTACGAAAGCCGCCCCAATGTGACTGCCGATGCAGGCGCGCTTTGCCTCAAGGCCGGCAATGCCTGCATTTTGCGCGGCGGTTCGGATTCGCTTCATTCATCCGCACTCATCCACGAATGTCTTGTCGCCGGTTTGCGCGCGGCCGGCCTGCCTGAAGCAGCCATTTCGCGTGTGCCGGTGAAGGATCGTGCTGCGGTTGGGGAAATGCTCAAAGGGCTCTCCGGTACGCTCGATGTCATCGTGCCGCGCGGGGGCAAAAGCCTTGTCGCGCGTGTGCAGGATGAAGCGCGTGTGCCGGTTTTCGCCCATCTTGAGGGCATTGTGCATGTC
>CANHAW010000102.1 GCA_947458675.1 Beijerinckiaceae bacterium | reverse complement strand
TGCCGCGCTGTTCGACGATCGCATTCGGATCGCCGCCCTCGCTCCAGACGATCTCGAAAAGGTCTTTCGCGATCTTGCCGGAGATCGTGCCCGATGAAATCAGATCGACGATGGCGCCAAGCTGGTTTGCCGAGACAGGCGATGTTGCAACCGTCTTGCCTTCCTTGTTGAGACGGCCGAACAGCTCGTTGATCACCCAATTCGCTGCCCCCTTGGCATCGCGTCCGCGCGCGACATCCTCAAAATAATCCGCCGCCTCGCGCTCCATCACAAGCACGCCGGCATCATAGGGAGGCAGCCCGTAATCGGCGATGAAGCGCGCGCGCTTGTCGTCGGGAAGTTCGGGAAGTCCTTGCGCCAGAGCATCGACGAGAGCCTGCTCGAATTCGAGCGGCAGCAGGTCTGGATCGGGGAAATAGCGGTAGTCATGCGCTTCTTCCTTCGAGCGCATGGCGCGGGTTTCGCCCTTGGCAGGATCGAAGAGGCGCGTTTCCTGATCGATCTTGCCGCCATCCTCGAGAATGGCAATCTGCCGCCGCGCTTCAGTTTCGACCGCCTGGCCGATGAAGCGGATCGAGTTCACATTCTTGATCTCGCAGCGCGTGCCCAAGGGCGCGCCGGGACGACGCACCGAGACATTGACGTCGGCGCGCAGGCTGCCTTCTTCCATATTGCCGTCGCATGTCCCCAGATAGCGCAGGATGGTGCGCAGCTTCGAGACATAGGCGCGCGCCTCTTCGGCCGAGCGGATATCCGGCTTGGAGACAATCTCCATCAAGGCCACGCCCGAGCGATTGAGATCGACAAAGCTTTCGGTTGCCGATTGGTCATGCAGCGACTTGCCTGCATCCTGTTCGAGATGCAGCCGCTCGATGCCGACGCGGATCTGTTCCGTCGGCGTCACATCGACGATGACTTCGCCCTCGCCCACGATCGGGCTCTTGTATTGGCTGATCTGATATCCCTGAGGCAGATCGGGATAAAAATAATTCTTGCGGTCGAAGACCGAGTAGAGATTGATCTGCGCCTTCAGGCCGAGCCCCGTGCGGATCGCCTGCTTCACGCATTCCTCGTTGATCACCGGCAGCATGCCCGGCATGGCCGCATCGACCAGCGACACATGGCTGTTCTGCTCGCCGCCGAAAGCTGTCGAGGCGCCCGAGAAGAGCTTCGAATTCGACGTCACCTGCGCATGGATTTCCATGCCGACGACCACTTCCCAGTCGCCGGTCGCACCCTTGATCAGCTTTGACGGTTTGGCATGAGTGTTCATGATGAACCCCGGTTTGGCGGCAATGGCAGCCACTCACATGATATAATAAGGCGCGTCGGCAAGAACGGCGCGCGTTACGCCCACCAGGCCTTCGGCAGATCGATCCGCCCGGCCGATTGCTCAATGACCTCGGCGACAGAGAACAAAGTCTCTTCATCGAACGGGCGGCCGATCAATTGCAGACCGAGCGGCAGCCCTTGTGAGGACAGGCCACCCGGCACAGCAAGGCCCGGCAATCCGGCCATGTTCACAGTCACGGTGAAAACGTCGTTGAGATACATTTCGACAGGGTCGGCCGATCCCTTTTCGCCGATGCCGAAGGCGGCAGAGGGCGTGGCCGGCGTCAATATGGCGTCAATGCCGGCCTGATAGGCGTTTTCGAAATCCCGCTTGATCAGCGTCCGGATTTTCTGCGCGCGCACATAATAGGCATCGTAATAGCCGGCCGAGAGAACATAGGTGCCGATCATGATGCGCCGGCGCACTTCGCGCCCAAAACCCTCGGCCCGCGTATTCTCATACATGGACTGGATGTCTTTGCCGGGAACCCGCAGGCCATAGCGCACGCCGTCATAGCGGGCGAGATTGGACGAGGCCTCGGCGGGGGCGACAATGTAATAAGCAGGCAGCGCGGTCTTGGTATAGGGCAGCGAAATATCGACGATCTCCGCGCCCGCGGCGCGCAGCCATTCGATCCCCTTCTGCCAGAGTGCCTCGATCTCGGCGGGCATTCCCTCGATGCGATATTCTTTCGGAATGCCGATCTTCTTGCCCTTGATGGAGGCACCCACCGCAGCCTCGTAATCGGGCACGGGCGCATTCACGCTGGTGGAATCCTTGGGATCGTAACCGGCCATGGAGCGCATCATAATGGCGCAATCGCGCACATTGCGCGCAATCGGACCGGCCTGATCGAGCGAAGATGCGAAAGCCGCAACGCCCCAGCGCGAGCAGCGCCCATAGGTCGGCTTGATGCCGACCGTGCCGGTGAAAGCTGCCGGCTGACGGATCGACCCGCCTGTATCGGTTGCGGTTGCGCCCAGACACAGATGTGCGGCAACGGCCGAGGCTGAGCCGCCCGATGAGCCACCGGGCACAAGCAGGCCCTTCTTGTCGCCCTTCAATGCGGCGCGACCCTTCTGCTCATCCCAATCGGGCGGCAGCCAGGGCGAGGCCACAGGCCCGTAATAAGATGTCTCATTCGACGAGCCCATGGCGAATTCATCCATGTTGAGCTTGCCGAGCATGACCGCACCATCGCGCCACAATTGGCTCGTGACAGTGGATTCGTAAGGCGGCTTGAAGCCATCGAGAATGTGCGAACAGGCCTGCATATGCACGCCCTCTGTCGCATAGAGATCCTTGATGGCCAGCGGCAAACCTTCCAGCGGGCCAGCCGTGCCCGATGCAACGCGTGCATCGGCGGCCTTGGCCATGGCGAGCGCTTTCTCCGGCGTCTCGACAACAAAAGCATTCAGGTCGCGCGCTTTTTCCATCGCGCCCAGATGAGCGCTCGTCAGTTCGACGGAGGAGATTTTGCGGGAGGCGACGGCGTCGCGGGCTTCAGCGAGCGTGAGTTTGGTCAGATCGGTCATTTTATTCGACCACTTTCGGAACGGTGAAGAAGTGATCCTCGGCACCCGGCGCATTTTGCGTGATTTTCTCGGGGCCGGCCTGATCGGTCACTTCATCGACGCGCAAGGGCAGGCGCATGGGAATGACGGATGTCATGGGCTCGACGCCTGCGACATCGATCGCATTCAATTCCTCGACGAAAGCGAGAATGGCGTTGAGCTCCTGCTGAAGATGCGCCACCTCTTCTTCGCGCACGGCGATGCGCGCGAGATGCGCGATGCGGCGGACAGTGGCCTGGTCGACGGACATGGTCGCTCCGGAGGGTTTAGAGACAGGGCTGCCCTATAGCACCGGGGCCTTTGCAGAGGCAAACGGGGCCGCCAAAGGCCGCCCCGACCGGACCGGCAATCAAAATTCCATCGCCACGCCGAATGACGGCACATGAACCTTGGTGGGCGAGCCCTGGAGAGCGGCGGCGAAATCGGGCGCCTTGCCCGTAAGCAACGGAAATGTACCGAAATGCATGGGCACGACCGTGTCGAAATGAAAATAGCGCCTGACGGCAAGCGCGGCGGTCTGCGGGCCCATGGTGAAACGGTCGCCAATCGGCACAAGGCCGATTTTCGGCGCGTGGATCTCGTCGATCAGCGCCATATCGCCGAAAATATCGGTGTCGCCCATATGATAAAGCGTCTTCTCGCCCGGCGCCTTGATGACGATGCCCATCGGATTGCCCAGATAGATGGATTGGCCATCCTTCACCGTGCCGGATGAATGCAGGGCCTGCGTGAAGCTCACCGTGAACCCGCCGCAATCGACCGTGCCGCCGGTATTGCCGGGATTGATATTCTGCACACCCTGCCCGGCCAGATACATGCAGATCTCATAATTGGAGATCACCTGCGCGCCGCTCTTTTGCGCAATGGCCGCGCTGTCGCCGATATGGTCGTCATGGCCATGGGTGAGGACGATATGGGTCGCGCCCTTGGTCGCTTGGTCGATATCGCCCGTGAAGGCCGGATTGCCCGACAGGAACGGATCGATCAGGACAATGGACGAGCCGATCTCCAGACGAAACGCGGAATGACTGAGCCAGGTGAGTTTCATGGGGCGCGCGCTCCTTGTTTCCCGGAGCCGAAACTTAGTGGCTGCGCGCCAAGGAGCAAGGGCTTGTTTGCGCGCACGCCCGTCCGTGCTAGGCGAAAGCATGCCCACAGAAGTCCTCGATCTTCAGACCCTGCTCGACCGCCTGCCCCGACAGGCGCGGCTGTTTGGACTCGATCTCGGCACAAAAACCATTGGCATTGCTGTCTCGGATGTGGAGCGCCGATTTGCCGGCCCGCTCGAGACCATCCGCCGGGTGAAATATTCGCAGGATGTCGCGCGCCTGGCCGAGCTTGCCAAAAAGCATGAGGTTCACGCACTCGTCATCGGCCTGCCGCTCAATATGGACGGAAGCGAGGGACCGCGCGTTCAAGCCACGCGTGCTTTCGTTCGCAATCTGACGAATTTCATCTCGCTGCCGGTCGCCTATTGGGATGAGCGCCTGTCAACCGCAGCCGTGACCCGCTCCCTCATCGAACAGGATGCCTCACGCGCCAAACGCGCCGAAGTCGTCGATCGCATGGCGGCAGCCTATATACTGCAAGGCGCGCTCGACCGCATGGCGCGCATGGCGCAAGAAAAAAACCCTTCATCCGAAGACGAAGGGTTCTGATCTTTTCTGGCCCGTCTCTGCGTCAGCGATGGACGGCGCCACGATGAACGGCGCCGCGATTGACGACACCACGATTGACAACACCTGTGCGCGGACCGGCAACGCCCGCGCGGGTCACAAATTGCCGATGCCCCGCATAAGCTGCGCGATGCACGTAACGGGCATTCGTATAGACATGGCGGTTCACAACGCGCGCACGCGGACGATAACCCCCATAATAGCCACCATAATAAACCGGCTGGGCATAAGAGTAATCATAGGGATAGCCCCAGTCATAACCATAATTGACCGGATAGCCGTAACCGTAACTCACCGGATAAGTATAGCCATAATAGGGATCATCATCATAGCTGCTCGCAGCAATTGCGCCGACAATGCCGCCAAATAATCCCAGCGCTGCAGCAGCCGGCCAGAAATCGTTGTGATAATTTCCATGACGATAATAATGGCCGCCACGATAAGTGCTGCGGCTGCCGGAATGACGCGTCACAGTGACATGCCGCGCGCCTTGGCCGGCGTGGCCGCGATATTGAACATCGATCAAGGGGGAATCGAGCGCGACAATTTTGGCAGGCGCAATGCCCGTCGGTGCTGCACTCGCAGGCACGATCGAGAAGCACAATAAAGTGGCTCCAATCGCCAATCCGATTTTTTCCGGTGCTGAGCAGATCATGTGAAAACCTCCATCGGGCGTGCGGTAAAATTCAGCGCCGTCGTGGAAGTTCCGTTGCGGAGGATGACGCAACGGCAGGTTGTCCAATGTGAAAAATACAACCGTATTCGATGTTTTTCGCACTGGAACACATGCGCGGTTGTGCTAGGTTTCAGTTAACAAATGCCCCAAAGCAAGCGACGAAACCCATGAGACGCAACCCATGAGACGAAACCATGAGGCGAAACCCATGAGCAGACGCGCTGTTCCTGAGGAAGGAAATGTCACGCGCCTGCTCCCGCCTGCTCGGGAAGAAACAATTGCCGAGGTTTCGACGCCGCGTGCAGAAGCTTTGCGTTACATTCAGAATATGACGCTCGAATTGGAGCGGCTCGCCAATACGCTCGATCTGGAACTGGTGGGCTATTTTCTGCTCATGGCGCGCAATGAAGCCGAGCATGCAGCCAAGGAGCCGCCGCCCGGTGGCATACGCGCTTCGCTGCAGGCGCCCTATCAATCCGAATGAGCTGAGCCGGCGACACGCGAAACAAGATTGCCGCCGTGCCGCTCGATGCGACCTTGCAATTCGAGATCGAGGAGAATGGCGCGCAGCTGCGCAATGGATGCGCCGCTCAGGCGTGCCAGATCATCGACGGGAACCGGCGATGGGCCGAGCAGCGCAGCAATGCGCTTTGCAACATCGCCATCATCCTCACGCGCAATGCGCCGGCGGGGAGATCTGTCTTCAGGATGCAGCGGTGGTGCTGGATCCTCATCCATTTCATGTCCCGCATTGGTTGTTGGCGCAGGCTCGCCAAAAAGATCGAGCTCATCCCAGAGCGGCTCGGCAACCTGGCTTTCTGCGATATTTTCAAACAGGCCGCCGGGCTGGGGCAATCCATCGCGCAGGATCGGTGCGAGCGCCTCGGTCACATCGGCGCTCGATGTGCACAATGTTGCACCCTGACGCAAAAGATCGTTGGCGCCCTCCGCACGCGGATCGAGCGGCGAACCGGGAACTGCAAAAACCTCCCTTCCCTGTTCGGCAGCAAAACGCGCTGTGATCAGCGAGCCTGAACGACGCGCTGCTTCAATCACGATTGTGCCGAGCGAAAGACCGGAGACAATCCGATTGCGGCGCGGAAAATCGCGGCCACGCGCTTCCCAGCCGAGCGGCATTTCGCTCACCAGCACGCCGTTTTGCGCAATCTCCTGCGCCAGGCCTTCATGCTCTGCGGGATAAATCCGGTCGAGACCGCCTGCCAGCACGGCAATGGTTCCATTGCGCAAAGCGGCACGATGGGCGGCCGCATCAATGCCGCGTGCAAGACCCGACACAATCACAAAATCCTGCGCACCCAATTCCGCCGACATGCGCGCGGTAAAGGCAAGGCCGGCGGCAGAAGCATTGCGCGAGCCGACAATGGCAACGCTGGCCTGTGCAAAAAAACGCGTATCGCCAAGCACGCATAAAACCGGTGGCGGTGCATCTATGGCCCGCAGGCTCAGGGGAAAATCATCCTCGCCAAGGCAGACAAGGCGCGCACCAAAACGATTGATCGCCTCCAATTCGCGCTCGCAGGATTCGCGTGTGGCAATTTTGATCTGGCGACCGCCCCTGCGCATCAGATCCGGCAAGGCCTCCAGCGCTGCGCCGGCCCCGCCATAGCGATTGACGAGCGTTCGGAATGTGCGCGGGCCGATGTTTTCGCTACGGATGAGGCGCAGCCAATCAAGCCGCTGGGCGTCGGAAAGTCTCATGAAAAAAGCCGGGCTGAAAAAAGAAAATCAACACCGGCATATTGGACCGGAACTGCCGTAACGGCAATTGGGGCCGATCAGGCCTTGGGAGTGCCCTTCTGGCCGATCCGTCCCTCTGTCCCGTTGAGAAGGCGGCGGATATTTTCCACATGCCGAAACCAGAGCAGGATGGCGAGCGCCAGAAAAAGCTCGGCCTGATCGCGCCGGTCGAACAAAAGCAGCGCCACAGGGCTGG
>CANHAW010000101.1 GCA_947458675.1 Beijerinckiaceae bacterium | reverse complement strand
TGAGCAGGCCTATTTGCGATCAATCAGCGACAGAATCGCAGCCAAGCGATCGCGCACGGGCTTGGGCGTATCGATAATGTCGCTGACGATCTTCTCAAGATCCACGCCCGAGATCGGGTTGATGTCGAGACCCAGTTTCTTGGCTTCTTCGAGGAAGGCCGGATCCTTCATCGTCGCATCGAAGGCGGCGCGCAGAACCTGCACGCGGTCGGCGGGAACATTCGGTGTCGAGAAGATCGGACGCCCGACAGACGGCGGCGCGGAGACAAGTTTGAGCGCAGCGCGGTCATCCTCGTTTTTCGCCAGATCGATCAGCAGCGGCACGTCGGGCAGATCGGCAGCCTTGGTCAGACCGATCTGGACGATGATGTTGATCTTCTTGTCGCGGATCCAATCGGGCTTGGTCGATTTCCACGATGTCCAATTGTTCGAGCCGCGGCCGGCGACTTCGCCATTCTCCATGGCGAGATTGATTTCATTGCCGCCCGGATAGCCCATGATGATTTTGAATTTCGTGCCCAGCAGCGAATTCATCACCTGCGGATATTGCGCCGATGTGTTGAAGCCGGTCGCGCCGACCGCCACTTCGAGTCGCTGCGCATCGGCGACCGTCTTGACGGGAGACGTGTGCCAGGTGACGAGCGTGTTGTTTTCGAAGATCGGTGTGCCGATCCATGTGAACTTGCGCGTGTCGAATGTGATGCCCGCATCGCCCACCGCCTGTTCCAGCGGCATGGATTGATCTGCGGTTGCCAGAACGCTGCCGTCCTTGGGCGCGACATTGAAGACGAAATTGGCGGCGACGCGGCTGCCTGCACCCGTCATGTTTTTCGGAACGATGCGCGGCTTGCCGGGAATATGCTCGCCCATGTGACGCGCCACCGTGCGCGCATAGACGTCATAACCGCCACCGACCGTGAAGCCGATGATCATGTCCATATTCTTGCCGCGATAGAAATCGGCGGGGGCTTGGGCCTGAGCGGGCGCGACCGCCAGCACAAGGGAAAGTCCCGCAGCGGCAGACAAGATACGCGTCATGTTTTCCTCCAAATGTGTCTTTTTGCCCGGATACGTTGTTTCGGGCCTTATTTGCAAGTCAAAGGCAAGTCATCTGCGGTGACCCTCGATTGACCGGCCTTTCATTCACCGCGCAGATTCCGGCGCGTCTCGGTCGGCGATTCGCCAAAGGCAACGCGGTAGTCGCGCGCCAGCTGGCTCTGGCTCGCATAGCCGATCGTTTCAGCCAATTCGCGGATCGAGCGCCCGCGCCCATCGGCCAGCGCGCGCCGCGCCGCAGACAGGCGCACATCGCGCAAAAAGGCCATGGGGCTCGCGCCGCGATATTTGCGAAAACCATATTGCAATGTGCGTGCGCTGACGCCGCTGCCCTGCGCAATCGTCGCAATATCGAGCGGGTCGCAATGATGCTCGCGGATAAAGCGCTCGGCCCGGCGCATATAGGCGGGCACAATGCGATAGCGTTCGCGCAGCGGCCGGCGCTCGGCCTCCTGCCGCATCGAGCGCAGCAATAATTGCAGCAGAACGCGTTCGGCTTCCACCCCGACGGCTGGATCGGAAAAGGCCGATTGTTCGGTCTCCAGATCGCGGATGATCAATTCCACGAAGCGGGCGAGCGTCGCAGCCTCAGAAAAGTCGATCAGCGTCAGGGGCGGCAGCTGCAGCACGCCATCGGGGCCGGCAAAGGCCTCGCGGGTGACGCTTTGGTCGAGCGCATCGCGATCGACCATAATATTCAACAGGTCGCTTGAGCCCTCCCAGCGCCGGCGCGTCTCGCCGGCGGTCGCCACCACAAGGGCGGAACCCGGCGCCACCGAGAGCCATTCCCCGCCCTGGCGCGCCTCAAAAGCGCCCCGCAGCGGGATATGCAGCGCCAGATGGTGATCGCGGGAGCGCCAGGTCGCGGTTTCGCAGGCGCCCTCGCAATCCCAGCTCAGAAATTTCAGGCTCATCCGCCCGACGCGGGCCTCAGCGCCGCGAAAACCGCGAAAACGGGAAGGGTCGGCCATTTCGAACGTGCAGCGCCCGCGCGACATTTCAAGAATGCGCCGCCGCGTCGCCCCGGCATCGGCAGCCAGAGGCGCGCCCGAGCGCGCCGCCATGGCGGCACAGCTCTCGACCCAGCCCGCCACGGGGCCGGCCCCAGTCTCGATCAGGGCGCCCAAAAGCGCCTCCCGCACATCTGCCTTGCCAAATTTGCCCCCTGGCTGGATTTACCCCCAAGGATGCGGAAAGTTGCGCTCCCAGTCAAACGCTTGCGCGAAACGCAAAATTCCTGTTCCTTCTGCCGCCATGGGCAATTGACCCTTCCTGCGTATTTTTACACCCTGATCTCCACCGAGGCTGCCGATGATCGTGGCGGCCTCCAATCGGCCGGAAAGGCCCAGTTGGCGCGCCATGTCTCCACATTCAGCATTCCTTTCGCCTATCGAAGACGTCATCGAGGACGCCCGGCAGGGCCGCATGTTCATTCTCGTCGATGATGAGGGCCGCGAAAACGAGGGCGACCTCGTCATTCCTGCCGAAAAAGCCGATGCCGAGGCCGTCAATTTCATGGCCAAATATGGCCGCGGGCTGATTTGTCTCTCGATGACGCGCAGCCGCGTCGAAGAGCTCGGCCTGCAATATATGGCGCCGAAGAATCAATCGCCGCATCAGACCGCCTTTACCGTCTCGATTGAGGCGCGCGAGGGCGTCAGCACCGGTATTTCGGCAGCAGATCGCGCCCGCACCATTGCAGTGGCCATCGACCCTGCCATGGGCCGCAACGATCTGGTCTCGCCCGGCCACGTTTTCCCGCTGGTGGCCCAAGACGGCGGCGTGCTGGTGCGCGCCGGCCATACGGAAGCAGCCGTCGATATTTCCAAACTCGCCGGCATGAACCCGTCAGGCGTGATCTGCGAGATCATGAACGATGACGGCACCATGGCGCGCCTGCCCGATCTCGTCACCTTTGCGCAAGAACACGGGCTGAAGATCGCAACCATCGCCGATCTCATCTCCTATCGCCGGCGCAAGGAAAAGCTGGTCGAGGCGATTGCCCAGACCAATATGACGAGCCGTTTCGGAGGCGATTTCAAACTCGTCGTCTATGCCAACCGCATCGATTACGCTGAACATATTGCGCTTGTCTGCGGCGATATTTCCGGCGACGAGCCAATTCTGGTGCGCATGCACCAGGGCAATATTCTGGCCGATTCACTCGGCGATGTGACGCCCGGTCAGTTCTTCGGCGGCGAAGCGCGTGCGCGCGGCGGCGAGCTGGAAGCCTCCATGCGGCTCATCGCAAAGAAGGGCCGCGGTATTGTCGTGATCATCCGCGACCAAACGAAAAACACGCTTTCGCGGGCCATTCGCGAACGTCAGGGCGAGGCGACAAGCCAGCCGATCCACGAATTGCGTCAATATGGCGTCGGTGCGCAGATCCTGTTCGATCTGGGCGCGCGCAATATCATTCTCCTGTCGAATACCAAACGCACGATTGTCGGGCTTGACGGCTATGGCATCGCATTGGTTGGGCAGGAAGCGATACCGAATATCTGACCGCATCATTGAAGGCTCCAAAAGAAAGGCCGCAAAATGTCAGGGAGAGGACAAATATCGACGGTAAAATCCGGTGGCGTCTCGATTGAAATCGAGCGCCGCGGGTCAGGCCGTCCGCTGCTGCTGCTTTGCGGCGAAGAACAATTGGAGCTCGAAGCGGGTTTCATTGACGAGCTGGCGAAAAACTTCGAAGTCATCCTGCCCTCGCCCGCAGGCTTTGGACATTCAGATCGCCCCGATTGGGTGAGCAATGTCGATGATCTGTCCTATATGATGCTCGACGTCATGGATGCGCTGTCGCTGAAGGACGTCACAATCGTCGGCTTTTCGCTGGGCGGATGGATTGCCGCTGAAATGGCGAGCAAGAACACCAGCAACATTTCGCGCCTCGTTCTTGTCGATGCCTATGGCGTGAAAGTCGGCGGACCCTTCGATCGCGACATTATGGATATCTGGACCTCGCATCCCAGCGCAGTGGCTGCGGCCAAATGGGCAGATGCGGAAAAGGGCAAGCGCGACTTTTCGCAGATGAACGATGACCAGCTCACCATTGTGGCGCGCAATATGGAAAGCTTCGCGCGCTTCTGCTGGGATCCCTATATGCACAATCCCAAGCTGCGCCAGCGCCTGCATCGCGTGAATGTGCCGACGCTGCTCATCTGGGGCGACAAAGACGCAATCACTTCGCCCGCCTATGGCGAGGCCTATGCCAAGCTCATTCCCGGTGCAAAATTCTCGCTCGTGCCGGGCGCGGGCCATTATCCGCATATCGAAAAGCCGGACGCGTTCCTGTCCGTTCTCAAGCCGTTTATCGCTTAATTCAGGGAGGGTTTTCACATGTATGCCTGGCACTTCACAGAAATGCCCTATCCGAACCTGCCGCCGCTCGAGAGCCTCTCGACGATGCGCGTTTCGCTGGCCAACAAGCATTTCGACCCCAAGATCGGCGCCGATCTCTATAATCGTTATCTCGACGAATATATGATCGCAGACGATCTCGGCCTGAACCTGCTTTGCAACGAGCATCATCAGACCGCGACCTGCATCGATGTCGCCGCTCCGCTGACAGCCGCCATTCTGGCGCGCCAGACAAGCAAGGGCCGCATCTGCATTCTCGGCAATCCGATTGCCAATCGCGGCGACCCAATCCGCATTGCCGAAGAAATGGCGATGATCGATTGCATTTCGCGCGGCCGTCTCGATGTCGGCTTCGTGCGCGGCGTGCCTTATGAAATCTTCGCTGCCAATTCCAACCCGACGCAAACGGTCGAGCGTCTCTGGGAAGGCATCGATCTTGTGACCAAGGCCTGGGGCGCTGTTGACGAGCCTTTCAATTTCGAAGGCAAGTTCACCCATCGCCGCGCCATCAATCTGTGGCCGCGTCCCTATCAGACGCCGCATCCCGGCATCTGGATGACGGGTTCGTCCGATCTCGAAAACATCAAGAAGGCCGCTGCACGCGGTTACGTCTTCGCCACCTTCCTGCAGCCGCATACGAAGGTGAAGTGGATGTTTGACGGCTATCGCTCCGCCTATCAGGACACGGGCCTGCCCGGCGGCGGTGGCACAGCCTATATGCCGCTCGTCTTCACCGCAGAAACGGAAGAAGAGGCGGAAAAGGGTGCGCGCGAGCTGACCTGGTATCTCAATGCCAAGACAGAGCCGCAGTACCGCAATCCTCCGGGCTACGTGCCGGTCGATTTCAACGTCAACGCGCTCAAGGGCACGTTCACGGGCCGCACCGATGCGATGCGCGCGAAGTCGATGGAGTTCCTGAAGGAAGAAGGCGTCATGGTCTATGGCACGCCAGACAGCGTCGCCAAGCAGATCAAGCGTCTCTACGATCTCGTCGGCGGTTTCGACCACCTGCTCATGATGCAGCAGGCCGGCTGGCTCGATCACAAGCGGACGGTGTCGAGCATGTCGCTCTTTGCCAAGGAAGTTTATCCGCAGATCCGCGATCTTGCCCGCACCAAGCCGCTCAACACAAAGGTCGCGGCGGAATGAGCACGTCTCACTTCGTCTCCATTGACGGGGTGAGGACGCATTATCTGGAGGCGGGCGCCGTTCATCGTGGACGGCGCCCTTCTCTTTTGCTCCTGCATTCCGCAGAATTCGGCGGGGCGGCGGAACTCTCCTGGGAGTTCAATATCGACGTTCTCGCCCGCGACTATCACGTCGTTGCGCCCGACCATCTGGGCTTTGGGCGCACCGACAAAGTCTTCGACTTCACCGGTCAATTCGACCGGCGCATTACCCATATTCGCCGCTTCATCGAGACTTTGTGCTTGGGCCCTGTCCATGTGGCAGGCTCATCCATGTCAGGCGGATTGTGCCTGACGGTTTCCGCGCGCGAAAAGCCCGATTGGCCGCTTGTCTCTGTCACCTGCTGCTCGGGTGGCGGCGATGCGCCCAATAATGAGGCGCGCAAGACGCTCAACACTTATGACGGCACGCGCGAACATATGAAGCGCATCGTCGATGTGATGTTCGTCGATCCGAAATGGGCTGCCGACGAGACCTATCTCGACCGCCGACAGGAAATCGCAACACTGCCCGGCGCCTGGGAGGCAACGGCAGCTGCGCGTTTCAAGGCGCCCTTCCGCGACGGATCGGGCGAGAGGCGCGAACGCGATGGAATCGATTACACGAAAATCGCCGTTCCGACGCTCGTCTTTGCCGGCGCAAAAGACGGCCTGCGCGAGCCCGGATATACGGATGGTTTCGTGCCCAAAATCCGCAATTGCGAATTGCATGTCTTCGCAAATGCCGGACATATGGGAAATATCGAATGCGCGGATGAATTCAACGCACGATATTTGCAGTTCCTGAAGAAAGTGGACGGCTGATCCCATTCGTCATTGCGAGGAGGCCGAAGGCCGACGCGGCAATCCATCTTCGTCGAAGGAAGATGGATTGCTTCGTCGCTTCGCTCCTCGCAATGACGAGGCTCAAATTGCAGCAAGAAGCCTTTTCGCCACTTCGACAAAACTCTCCGGCGTCTGCGCCTTCTCGATCCGCATGGCGACAGCCACATATCGATCGGGGCGCATGAGAACGAGCATGTTGCGGGCGCGGCCCCTGACGCTTGAGAGAATGTCATCCGCATCGCGGCCGATCACGATGCCCTCGTAATCCTCCGGCGCGAGCGCAACTTTCTGCGGCACGATGGCGATGCGCGGAATGTCACCCAGACCAATAGCCCCCGCATCCACTGCCGCTGCAATCGCCTGCGCATCCACGCCAATCGCCACAATCGCAAATCCCGATCCAGCGGCATCGTCGAGACGCATGCGCGAGCGATCGCGCCGTTCAAGCCAGGGCTGCGGCAGCATGCGCCCTGAGAGCGCAAGGCCCCCATCGTCGCCCAGAAAACCATCGGCATAAAATGGCTTCGGCTTGTATTTCATTTGCGCAAAATAGGCCTGCACCGAGGGGACAAGACTTGCGAGGCGGAAGGCATTTTGCACTACGAAAGCCTGAAGCCGCGATGTCGGCATCATGATGCGACCCATATTCATCGCCAGTTCGATCAAGGCCCAGGCATGGGGCGAGCGCTCACGCTCATAAGTTTCAAGCAGGCCAGCACCCATCTCGCCCTTCACCACGCAGGCGAGCTTCCAGCCCAGATTATGCGCATCGCGAATGCCGCT
>CANHAW010000100.1 GCA_947458675.1 Beijerinckiaceae bacterium | reverse complement strand
TATGGCTTCATCGAAGCCCCTTATCGTCGCGTCAAGGACGGCAAGGTCAGCGAGGACGTGGTCTATCTCTCCGCCATGGAAGAGACCAAGCATTACGTCGCGCAGGCCAATGCGGTCATGGATGCGAACAAGATGCTCACCGAAGAACTCGTCATCTGCCGCCATTCAGGCGATGTGATGATGATTCCGCGCGAGCGCGTCGATTTCATGGACGTCTCGCCCAAGCAGCTTGTGTCTGTTGCCGCAGCGCTCATTCCGTTCCTCGAGAACGATGACGCCAATCGCGCGCTGATGGGCTCGAACATGCAGCGTCAGGCCGTTCCGCTGGTGAAGGCCGATGCGCCTTTCGTCGGCACCGGCATGGAATCGGTTGTGGCGCGTGACTCGGGCGCGGCCATTGCGGCACGCCGCACAGGTTTCGTCGATCAGATCGATGCAACCCGTATCGTTGTGCGCGCGACGGAAGAAATCGATCCGGGCAAGCCTGGCGTCGACATCTATCGTCTGATGAAGTTCCAGCGTTCGAACCAGTCGACCTGCATCAACCAGAAGCCTCTGGTGAAGGTCGGCGATTTCGTGCGCAAGGGCGACATTATTGCTGACGGTCCCTCGACCGATCTCGGCGATCTGGCGCTGGGGCGCAACGTGCTCGTCGCGTTCATGCCGTGGAACGGTTACAATTTCGAAGATTCGATCCTGCTCAACGAGCGCATCGTCAAGGACGACGTGTTCACCTCCATCCACATCGACGAATTCGAAGTGATGGCGCGCGACACGAAGCTCGGTCCGGAAGAAATCACGCGCGATATTCCCAACGTTTCGGAAGAAGCGCTGAAGAATCTCGACGAAGCCGGCATTGTCTACATCGGTGCAGAAGTTCAGGCTGGCGACATTCTCGTCGGCAAGATCACGCCAAAGGGCGAAAGCCCGATGACGCCGGAAGAAAAACTTCTGCGCGCCATTTTCGGCGAAAAGGCATCCGACGTTCGCGATACCTCGCTGCGCGTGCCGCCTGGCGTGCAGGGCACGATCGTGGAAGTGCGCGTGTTCAACCGCCACGGCGTCGACAAGGACGAACGTGCGCAGGCGATCGAGCGTGAAGAGATCGAGCGTCTGGCCAAGGACCGTGACGACGAGCTCGCGATCCTCGACCGCAACGTCTATACGCGCCTCAATAATATGCTGCAGGGCCGCGTCGCCATTGCGGGGCCGAAAGGCTTCAAGAAGGACACGCAGCTCTCCAAGGACATCATCGAAGAATATCCGCGCTCGCAATGGTGGGGTTTTGCCGTCGAAGACGACAAGCTCATGTCCGAAATCGAGGCGATGCGGAAGCAGTACGACGAAGCGAAGAAGGGGCTCGAGAGCCGCTTCCTCGACAAGGTCGAGAAGCTGCAGCGCGGCGATGAATTGCCGCCTGGCGTGATGAAGATGGTGAAAGTCTTCGTTGCGGTGAAGCGCAAGATTCAGCCGGGTGATAAAATGGCCGGCCGTCACGGCAACAAGGGTGTCGTGTCGAAGATCGTGCCGCAGGAAGACATGCCATTCCTCGCGGATGGCACGCCTGTCGACATCGTGCTGAACCCGCTCGGCGTGCCTTCGCGCATGAACGTCGGCCAGATTCTCGAGACGCATCTGGGCTGGGCCTGCGCAGGCCTTGGCAAACAGGTCGGCGAGACGGTCAATGCTTATCTGCGCAATGGCGACGCCAAGCCGCTGCGCAACAAGCTGGTCGAGATCTATGGTCCCGACGAGACGATCCGCAACATGGACGAGGGCTCGCTGGTCGAGCTCGGCGAAAATCTGCGCCGCGGCATCCCGATCGCAACGCCCGTCTTCGACGGTGCGCGCGAGAAGGACATTGTCGACATGCTGAAGCAGGCCGGTCTCGATTCCTCGGGCCAGTCGACGCTGTATGATGGACGCACGGGCGATGCTTTCGATCGTCGTGTGACGGTCGGCTACATCTACATGCTGAAGCTGCATCACCTTGTCGATGACAAGATCCATGCGCGCTCCATCGGTCCTTACTCGCTCGTCACGCAGCAGCCGCTGGGGGCCAAGGCGCAGTTCGGCGGCCAGCGCTTCGGCGAAATGGAAGTCTGGGCTCTCGAGGCTTACGGCGCCGCCTACACGCTGCAGGAAATGCTGACCGTGAAGTCGGACGACGTGGCGGGCCGCACCAAGGTCTATGAATCGATCGTGCGCGGCGACGACACGTTCGAATCCGGCATCCCCGAGAGCTTCAACGTTCTCGTCAAGGAAATGCGGTCGCTCGGTCTCAACGTCGAACTCACTTCGACGAAAAAGGTCGATGTGCCGCCGGCTGAGGCTGCCGAATAAGTCACATGTCTACGCGGGGGCGCGGTGCGCGCGCTCCCGTTAAACCGTATTTTTTCCGGCAGGGCCGTTCGTGAGACGGCGAAGGCCCGAGCTTCAGGAGATGGTGATGAATCAAGAGGTCATGAATCTCTTCAATCCGGTTCCCGCGCCCCAGGCGTTCGACCAGATCCAGATCTCGATCGCGAGTCCCGAGAAGATTCTGTCCTGGTCGTTCGGCGAAATCAAAAAGCCGGAGACCATCAATTACCGCACGTTCAAGCCTGAGCGCGACGGTCTTTTCTGCGCCCGCATCTTCGGTCCGATCAAGGATTACGAATGCCTGTGCGGCAAATACAAGCGCATGAAGTACAAGGGCGTCATCTGCGAAAAGTGCGGCGTTGAAGTCACGCTGTCGCGCGTGCGCCGCGAGCGCATGGGCCATATTTCGCTGGCAGCGCCTGTTGCGCATATCTGGTTCCTGAAGTCGCTTCCCTCGCGCATCGGGCTTTTGCTCGACATGACGCTGAAGGATCTCGAGCGCATTCTGTATTTCGAATCCTACATCGTTCTCGATGCCGGCCTCACGCCGCTCAAGGATCGTCAGCTTCTCTCGGAAGACGATTACCTGCGCGCGCAGGACGAATATGGCCAGGATTCCTTCACCGCTTTGATCGGCGCCGAAGCGATCCGCGAAATCCTGCGCAATATGGATCTCGAGACGATTGCCGCGCAGCTGCGCGTCGAAATCGCTGAGGCCACGACCGAGCTGAAGCCCAAGAAGCTCGCCAAGCGCCTCAAGATCATCGAAGCCTTCATGCAATCGGGCAACAAGCCCGAGTGGATGATCCTGACCGAAGTGCCGGTGATCCCGCCGGATCTGCGTCCGCTCGTGCCGCTCGATGGCGGCCGTTTCGCGACCTCGGATCTGAACGATCTCTACCGCCGCGTGATCAACCGCAACAATCGTCTGAAGCGCCTGATTGAATTGCGTGCGCCCGACATCATCATCCGCAACGAGAAGCGCATGCTTCAGGAAGCGGTCGATGCTCTGTTCGACAACGGCCGTCGCGGTCGCGTCATCACGGGCGCCAACAAGCGTCCGCTGAAGTCGCTGGCCGACATGCTCAAGGGCAAGCAGGGCCGCTTCCGCCAGAACCTGCTCGGCAAGCGCGTCGATTATTCGGGCCGCTCCGTCATCGTGGTGGGTCCGGAACTGAAGCTGCATCAGTGCGGCCTGCCGAAGAAGATGGCGCTCGAATTGTTCAAGCCCTTCATCTATTCGCGTCTTGACGCGAAGGGCCTGTCGGCAACCGTGAAGCAGGCGAAGAAACTCGTCGAAAAGGAAAAGCCCGAAGTCTGGGATATCCTCGATGAGGTTATTCGCGAACATCCCGTGATGCTGAACCGCGCGCCGACGCTGCATCGTCTTGGCATTCAGGCTTTCGAGCCCGTGCTGATCGAAGGCAAGGCGATCCAGCTGCATCCGCTCGTTTGCGCCGCCTTCAACGCGGATTTCGACGGCGACCAAATGGCCGTGCACGTTCCGCTGTCGCTTGAAGCGCAGCTGGAAGCGCGCGTGCTGATGATGTCGACGAATAACATTCTGCATCCCGCCAATGGTCAGCCGATCATTGTGCCTTCGCAGGATATCGTTCTGGGTCTCTATTATGTCTCGCTGATGCGCGATGGCGACATCGGGCAGGGCATGGCCTTCTCGAACCAGGCCGAACTTGAGCATGCGTTGCACACCAAGACCGTGACGCTGCACACCAAGATCAAGGGCCGCGCCTGGACCTATGACGAGAACGGCAAACGCGTTTCGAAAATCTTCGAAACCACGCCGGGCCGCATGATTTTGGGCCAGCTCTTGCCTGACCACAACAAGGTGCCTTTTGACGTCGTGAACAAGCTCATGACGAAGAAAGAAATCTCGAACATGATCGACACCGTCTACCGCAATTGCGGTCAGAAGGAGACGGTCATTTTCTGCGATCGCATTATGGCTCTGGGCTTCCGCGAAGCCTTCAAGGCCGGCATTTCCTTCGGCAAGGACGACATGGTCGTGCCGGAAACGAAGACGCGCATCGTCGATGAGACGCGCACGCTCGCGAAGGAATATGAGCAGCAGTATAATGACGGCCTGATCACGCAGGGCGAAAAGTACAACAAGGTCGTCGACGCCTGGGCCAAGTGCACCGACAAGCTCGCCGAAGAGATGATGATCCGCATCTCGACGACGAAGAAGGATGCCGGCGGCAAGGACCTGCCGATCAATTCCATCTACATGATGGCTCATTCTGGCGCGCGCGGTTCGCCGGCGCAGATGAAGCAGCTCGCCGCCATGCGCGGCCTCATGGCCAAGCCGTCAGGCGAGATCATTGAGACGCCGATCATTTCGAACTTCAAGGAAGGTCTGACCGTTCTTGAATATTTCAACTCGACCCACGGCGCCCGTAAGGGTCTTGCCGATACCGCGTTGAAAACGGCGAACTCCGGCTATCTCACACGTCGTCTCGTCGATGTGGCGCAGGATTCGATCATCACCGAAGTGGATTGCGGCTCGACGGGCGGCATTCGCATGCGGGCGATCCTCGATGCCGGCCAGGTCGTCGCTTCGCTCGCGACGCGTATCCTCGGGCGCACAACGTCTGAAGATCTCAAGGAGCTCGACGGCACGATCATCGTGCCGGCCGGCGAGATGATTCAGGAATGGCATATCGACCGCATCAATGCGGCCGGCATCCAGGAAGTGAAGATCCGCTCCGTGCTCACCTGCGAAGCCGAGAATGGCGTTTGCGGCTCGTGCTACGGTCGCGATCTGGCGCGCGGAACGCCCGTCAATATGGGCGAGGCAGTCGGCGTTATTGCGGCTCAGTCGATCGGCGAGCCGGGCACGCAGCTCACCATGCGCACCTTCCACATTGGCGGCGCCGCGCAGATTGCCGACCAGTCCTTCATCGAAAGCAATTTCGATGGCACTGTGAAGCTCCGCAATCCGCAGATCGCCACCAATTCTGAAGGCGATGTGATGGTCATGGCGCGTAACGTCGCGATCGTCATCGTCGGCAGCGACGGGACAGAGCGCGCCGTGCACCGTGTGCAATATGGATCGCGCCTGAAGGTCAAGGAAGGCGACAAGGTCAAGCGCGGCCAGCGTCTGGCCGAGTGGGATCCCTATACACGTCCGATCCTCACGGAAGTGGACGGCGTTGTGGGCTTCGAAGATCTCGTCGAAAACCAGTCGCTGTCGGAAGCCATCGATGAATCGACCGGCATTGCCAAGCGCGTTGTCATCGACTGGCGCCTGAACCAGCGTTCGTCGAGCCTGCGTCCGGCCATCGTCCTCAAGGGCGATGACGGCAAGGTCGCCAAACTCGCACGCGGCGGCGAAGCGCGCTATGCGCTCCCCGTCGAGTCGATCATCGCGGTCGATCCGGGTTCGAAGATCCAGGCGGGCGATGTCATTGCCCGTATCTCGATGGAATCCGCCAAGACCCGCGACATTACCGGCGGTCTGCCGCGCGTCGCGGAATTGTTCGAAGCACGTCGTCCGAAAGATCATGCGATTATCGCAGAAATCTCCGGCACGGTTCACTTCGGCCGCGACTACAAGAACAAGCAGCGGATTACGATCAAGCCGCATGAAGAAGGTGCGGAAGAGGTCGAATATCTGATCCCGAAGGGCAAGCACATCCATCTGCAGGACGGCGACGTCGTGGAGAAGGGCGATTACATTGTCGACGGGAATCCTGCGCCGCATGACATTCTGGCAATCAAGGGCGTGGAAGAGCTTGCTGCTTACCTCGTCAATGAAATCCAGGAAGTCTATCGTCTGCAGGGCGTGAACATTAACGACAAGCACATCGAAGTGATTGTTCGTCAGATGCTCCAGAAGGTCGATATCGTCGATGCAGGCGATACGGACTTCCTCGCCAATGAGCAGGTCGATCGCGTCGAAATGGACGAAGCGAATGAGAAGGTTCTCGCCAATGGTGGCAAGCCTGCAACCGGCACGCCGGTTCTGCTCGGCATCACCAAGGCAAGCCTGCAGACGCGTTCCTTCATCTCGGCTGCCTCCTTCCAGGAAACAACGCGCGTCCTCACCGAAGCCGCTGTCAACGGCAAGGTGGATACGCTCGAAGGTCTGAAGGAAAACGTCATCGTCGGCCGCCTCATCCCGGCCGGTACGGGCGCTGCCATGTCGAAGCTGCGTCGCGTTGCAACCGCACGCGACGAGATGATCCTGGCGCAGAAGGCGCAGTCCTCGCAGGCCCCCGCGCCGCAGCTGCCCCCGGCTGCTGCCGAATAAGCAGCGCGGTAGCGAAAAGAATAAAGGCCGCCCTTCGGGGCGGCCTTTTTTGTTCGTGTGCCCATTCTCATCGCGAGCCTCGCGTGCGCGAGTTCGTCATTGCTTCGCTGCGCTCGCAATGACGGATGAAATGGCTATTGCGTCTTGTTGCCCCACAAATATCGCCCGACGAAAAGGCCTGCCAACATGCCGATCAATTGCGCTGCAATGAAGGGCAGGACGCCGACAGGCGCAATGCCGGCAAATGTGTCGGTCAATGCGCGCGCCATGGTCACAGCCGGGTTTGCAAATGAGGTCGAGGCGGTGAACCAATAGGCGCCGGTGATGTAAAGGCCAACGGCGATTGGCACGTTGGCGGGTGCGCGCGCGACGCAGCCAAGAATCGTCAGCATCAATCCGAATGTGGCGACACATTCAGAAAAGATCTGCGCAGGCCCAAGCCGCAATTTGGTGGAAACCTGCAGCACTGGCAGTTCGAACATCAGATGCGCGCATAAAACGCCGAGCACGGCCCCAAGAATTTGCGCACCCGAATAGAGAATGAAATCGCGCCATGAAAGATCGCGGGAGATGGCCGCAGAAAGACTGACGGCAGGATTCATATGCGCGCC
>CANHAW010000099.1 GCA_947458675.1 Beijerinckiaceae bacterium | reverse complement strand
CCCTTCTCGTCCAGAACGAAGCCATGCGTCAGCACAATGTCGAAAGGCGCGCGCCCGCGCGTGCCGCAGCTCTCCAGCAGGCTCGACTGGAACCAGCCGCGATGCTGATCCGAGCCTTCCAGATACATGACCTGATCGCGCCCACCATCGACCTTGCGCTTGGTGCCGGCAAGACCGGGAAAATGTTTGGCGTCTTCGAGCGTGTAAGTATGCGTCGAGCCTGAATCGAACCAGACATCGAGCACGTCCATGACCATGTCGTAATCGGGCGCACGTGTGCCGATAAAGCGCTCCTTCGCGCCGTCCTTGAACCAGGCGTCGCCGCCTTCCTTCTCGAAAGCCTCGGCAATGGCTGCATCGACACTGGCGTCGCGCAGCAATTCCTTTGTGTCCTTGTGCACGAAGACGCAGATCGGCACGCCCCAGGCGCGCTGGCGCGACATGACCCAATCGGGCTTGTTCTCAATCATGCCGCGAATGCGGTTCTCGCCTGCCGCCGGCACCCATTGCGTCTTGCCGATGGCGTCAAACGCGACGGTGCGCAATGAGGCACCAAGGCTGAACTCTTTATCCATCGCAATGAACCATTGCGGCGTATTGCGGAAAATGACCGGCTTTTTCGAGCGCCAGGAATGCGGGTACTGATGCTTGAGGCGACCGCGCGCGACAAGTGCACTATTGTCGATAAGCGCCTTGATGACGGCCTCATTGGCGTCGCCCTTGTCGCCCTTTTCATTGATGACGCGCTTGCCCTCGAAACCGGGCGCTTCCGCCGTATAGACGCTGTCATCGTCAATGGTGAAGGGAATGCGCGTGTCGATGCCGCGCTCGGAAAGCATGCGGCCCGACGCCATCCAGATTTCAAAATCCTCGCGGCCATGGCTGGGCGCAGTATGAACAAAGCCCGTGCCGGTGTCGTCGGTGACATGATCGCCATCGAGCAGCGGGACTTGGAAAGTGTAGCCAAGATTGACGAGAGGATGCGCGCAGACGGTGGCTTTCAGGACATCGGCTGAAACATCGCCAATTCTGGCGAGGCTGATCTTGGCCTGCGCCGCAACAGCTTCTGCAAGTTTCGCTGCCAATACATATTTTTCGCCGACCTTCGGCCCGAAGTCGCGCTCATTGGCGATGACTTCATAGAGGGCATATTCGATCTTGTGCGAATAGGAGATGGCGCGATTTCCCGGTAGCGTCCAGGGCGTGGTGGTCCAGATCACGACAGACGCGCCCGCAAGCGTTCCAGACGTCACCGGAAACTTCACCCACACCATATCCGACTGGTGATCGTGATATTCGATTTCCGCTTCTGCCAGAGCGGTTTTTTCCACCACCGACCACATGACCGGCTTCGAGCCGCGATAGAGAAGTCCATTGTCCTTGAACTTCATGATCTCGCGCGCAATCTGCGCTTCGGCGTGGAAGGCCATGGTCGAATAGGGATGATCCCAATCGCCCGTAATGCCGAGCCGCTTGAATTCCTCGCGCTGCGTGTCCAGCCATTTTTGCGCGAAGGCGCGGCATTCCTGGCGGAATTCGACGACCGGCACGTCATCCTTGTTGCGCCCCTTGGCGCGATATTGCTCCTCGATCTTCCATTCGATCGGCAGGCCGTGACAATCCCAGCCCGGCACATAATTGGAATCTCGCCCAAGCATCTGCTGGCTGCGCGTCACCATATCCTTCAGGATTTTATTGAGCGCATGGCCGATATGAATATTGCCATTGGCATAGGGAGGGCCGTCATGCAGCACGAAGCGCGGCCGCCCGGCCGATGTCTCGCGAATGCGCTTGTAGAGATCGATCTGCGCCCAGCGCGCCAGAATCTCCGGCTCTTTTTGCGGCAAGCCGGCGCGCATCGGGAAATCGGTGCGCGGCAGAAACAGGGTCTGCGAATAATCGGGAGCGGAGGACTCGGTCATGTCTTGCTGCGGCTCGAAGTGTGGGGGGCGGAAAGCCCCTGAAAAACAGACGTGCGGCATAGCCCATTTCAGTCGTCATTGCGAGGAGCGAAGCGACGAAGCAATCCAGAAGCCTCACGTGGGGCCTCTGGATTGCTTCGCTGCGCTCGCAATGACGGCTCAGGCCAGCATCGCCCGCGCCTTGTCCACATCCTTGTCGATCTGGCGCACAAGCGCCTCCAGCCCGTCGAATTTTTCCTCCGGGCGGATCCAGCCAACAAAGGCGACTTCCAGCTCTTTGCCGTAAAGATCACCTTTGAAATCAAGGATATAGATCTCAAGCAGCGGCGGGCCATTATCGACGGTCGGGCGTCGGCCGAAACTGGCAACGCCCTTATGGACCACCCCGTCCACCACCACACGGACGGCATAAATGCCGTAAAGCAGACGACAGGAGGGATCGAGCGCGAGATTGGCGGTGGGATAGCCCAATTCCCGCCCAAGCTTCTGGCCGTGAATGACCTCGCCTGTGACGAAATAATCATGGCCGAGCAGACGGCGCGCGGCGCTGACATTGCCGGCCTCCAGCGCCATGCGGGTCGCCGCGGAATGGACGGCCTCCGGGCTGCCGGCGACATCGGCGAGGACTTTTTCGACCACTTTCACGGCAAAGCCGTGGCGTTGGCCTGCCTGTTTGAGAAAATCGGGCGAGCCCGCCCGACCCTTGCCGAAGTGGAAATCATAGCCCACGACCGCACCCGAAATTTTCAGCCGGCGCACCAGCACATCGGCCACAAATTTCTCCGCCTCGAGCGTGGCAAGCGCCTGGTCGAAGGTGAGGACGAACATGGCCTCGACGCCGAGCCGGCCCAGTGCCAGTGCCTTTTCGCGCTCCGGCGTCAGCCGGAATATGACCGGGCGTCCGGCGAAAAAATCCGCCGGGTGAGGCTCGAAGGTCAGCACGGCGCAGGGGCGGCCAAGCCGCGCCGCCATGGCTTCGGCCGCGCGAATGACAACAGAATGGCCGCGATGCACGCCGTCAAAATTGCCGATCGCGACAACCGCTCCCTCAAGCCCCTTCGGTGGCTCAAGCGGGTTCTTCACGACAATGATTTCCGGGAGATTCACGGCGAGCGACAAGGGGACTCATCTTTCTGGCGGCGGGGCGCAACGGCCAGCCGGCGGGGCGCAAATTGGCTTGCGCGCCTGCCCCCGTCAAGAAGCCGTGGCAGCGCTTTTCAGCTGACCCGCAGTGCGCCGTGCCGGAACCATCACCAGCGCCTCGCCTTCCAGCACGATCTTGCCGTCCACCAAAGCCTCGCATTTCAGCTTGCAGCGCCGCCCCTCCTCGACGAGTTCGACCACTTCGACGCAAACCGTGACGACATCGCCAATGCGCACCGGCGCGCGAAACTGGAGCGTCTGCGACAGATAGACGGCGCCCGGCCCCGGCAGATACATGCCAAGCACCGCCGAAATCAGCGACGCCGTGTAAAGCCCATGGGCGATGCGCCCGCCAAACCGCGTCTTGCGGGCGAAATGATCGGACAGATGGATCGGATTATGATCGCCCGACAAAGTCGCAAAGCCGACGACATCATTGGCCATGACGGTTTTCATAATGCTCTCGCGCATGCCCAGCGCGAGATCTTCGAAATAATAGGAGGTAAAAGGCGCGCTCATGGGAGCTGAGCTTCCCCTGCAACGCACCACCCCGCAATTGGACTTAAAGCCTAAGCATTACCAGACAAGCTCAGGAATGGCGGCTGTCGGATGACGCGGATTTTCAACCAGAAACTGCTGGTAAGCAGCTACATCCAAATCCTTTTCCGGATGCAATTCGTCGCGATGAATGCCGCGTGTGACGAAGAGGGCATCAATGCCATAAGCGACTGCGCCGGCGACATCGGTGCGCATGGCATCGCCAATGCCGATGATACGCTCACGCGCAACGGGCTTGCCGCGGATTTTTTCTGCCAGCATCAAAGCCCGTTCATAGATCGGCGAAAATGGTTTTCCTGCCTGATAGACGCGCCCGCCACGCTCTTCATAGGCCTGCGCAATGGCGCCCGCGCAATAGATGAGCTGGTCGCCGACATGCACAACGAGATCGGGATTGGCTGAGATCAAATCGAGACGGCGCTCATGCATGAAAGCAAGCCGCTCGGCATAATCATCGGGTGTTTCGCTGCGGTCATCGTTGAGGCCCGTGATGACCACATATTCGGCCTCTTCAAGCGCGACGAGATTGGGCTTTACCCCAGTTTGGCGCTCGGAAATCTCGAACAAAGTATGATCGCGCTCGGGGCCGATATGGTGCAGCCTCTCGCCGGCACGCGCCGCGATAAAGGCCAAAGTCACATCGCCTGAGGTGACCATGTCATCGAATGTGTCGCGCGGCACTTTGAGCCCGGCCAGCTGATCGAGAATCGGCGGATTGGGCCGCGGCGCATTGGTGATGAGAATCACGGTTCCGCCCCGCGCCCGGAAACGCTGCAGCGCCTCGCAAGCGGCGGGATAACGCGCCTCGCCATTATGGACGACCCCCCAGACATCGCAAAAGGCGACGTCATAGCGGCTCTCGATCTCGGAAAATCCACGCAAGATGCGCGGTTGCGAAGAATTGGTCATGAGAGGCGGCTAAAGGCCCACCCTCTCCCTGTCAAGCAAAGCGCCCCGCGACAAATCAGGCCCACCCTGCTGCAATGCAGCAAAAATCGTTCAGCTGGCGTTCATCCGCAGCTTTCCATCTTGTCAGCGAGAATCCGGCGAAACCTCGGGCTTGGGGCTTGACCCTGTCCGGGAGCGCATGGAAAGTCAGGACAAGTTAACGCCTGTTAAGAAATGGCGGAGCGGGAGATGGGCTTTCACAATCCAGGCGACAAGCGCCGCAGCCGCCGCGCAGGGCATGGCCTTGCAGCCGGTCTGGCTCTCGTTGCGCTCGCCGCCTTCGCCCAGCCCCTGGGC
The DNA here is from genome assembly GCA_947458675.1 of Beijerinckiaceae bacterium. Classification (GTDB taxonomy): domain Bacteria; phylum Pseudomonadota; class Alphaproteobacteria; order Rhizobiales; family Beijerinckiaceae; genus Terripilifer. The sequence continues at coordinate 2,403 of CANHAW010000099.1, read as the reverse complement.
GCCGCCTCCGAGACGCCCGTGAACGAGACCTGCCCTTCGGGCGGATCCATGGTGATGCGCGAAGCGCAGCTTGCCTCTGTCACACAACGCCTGTCTGAACGCGCCACTTTGCGTGTGCTCGCCATCGGCTCATCCTCGACGCAAGGTGTTGGCGCATCCACGCCCGCCAATAATTACCCGAACCGTTTCGAGGCGGGGCTGAGCCAGCATTTCGGCGCCAATGTCAGCGTCACCAATGCTGGTGTCGGCGGCGAGACGGTCGAGGCAACCATCGAACGGCTCGAAGAACGCATTACCGCAGAGCGTTTCGACCTCGTCGTCTGGCAAGTCGGCACGAATGATGCCGTGCGTGGCGCCAATGAGGAGCATTTCGTCTCTCTGCTCAAGCGCGGCGTGGCGGTGGTCAAGGCCAAGCAGATCGATCTCGTCCTGCTCGATCAGCAGTTTTTTCCCACCATCAAGGATCCGGTGCGCTACGAGCGCTTCGTCCGCATGGTTGAGACAGTGGGCCATGAGACCGGCGCGCCTGTTCTCTCGCGTTACAGGCTAATGAAAAACTGGGGCGAGCGCACACCGCATGATTTGCCCACAATGCTGGCGGGCGACGGCTTTCACATGAGCGATCGCGGCTATATTTGCCTCGCCCGCGCCATGGTCCATGCCATGTCGGATCTGGTCACCGGCAGCCCGCTGATGGTTCAGGGCGCCACGCCGACCATGGCGTCTGCGCCGCGCCGCGCGAACTCGCCCTAATCGGAAACTTTTCCATCGACAATCTGGACATGCCGGTCGGCTTGGGCTGCCAGTGCAAGATCATGCGTGACCACCACCACGGCTTTCTGCGCCGCGCCTGCAATCATTTCACGCAAAATGGCAATGACCTGCGCGGTTGAATGCGTATCGAGATTGCCGGTCGGCTCATCGGCCAAAACAACCAGCGGATCATTGGCGAGCGCGCGCGCAATGGCGACGCGCTGACGTTGACCGCCCGACATTTGATCGGGCCTTTTGTGCATATGCGCCGACAATCCGAGCGAATCAAGAATCTCGCCGGAACGCGCGCGAATGCGCTCGCTCGACAAGCGGCCCAGCGCGCGCATCGGCAGAGCAACATTTTCCAGCGCCGAAAATTCCGGCAGCAGAAAATGAAACTGGAAGACAAAACCCAAAGTCTCGAGACGCAGACGCGCCAGCGCCGCCTCGTCGAGCGAACCTGTTGGCCGCCCTGCAATCGTCACTTCGCCGCGCGTGGGCCGATCCAGCAGGCCCAGCAGATACAGAAGCGATGACTTGCCTGAGCCCGAAGGACCGGTAATGGCCAGAAACTCGCCCGGCATGACATCGAGATCGACGCCATCGATGAGGGTGGTGGGCACTTCACCATCGATCACGCGGGTGAGGCCGCGCGCGGATATCAGCGGAGCCGCGCTCACGATGCACCCCGGATGATATCGACCGGCGGGACAGAAGCTGCCTTTCGCGCCGGGAAGAAACCGGCAATCACCGAAGCGCTCAAGGCGACAAAACCGGCAATCGCATAATGAAGCGGCGAATAGAGCACCGGCAATCGCGTCGAATCCATGAAGGGCGATTTGAATTCGATCAATGTCATGCCCCAGGTCATCGCATAACCGAGGCACCAGCCAAGGATGAGACCCATGATCCCGATGATCATCGATTCAACAACAAAGATCCGCCGCACGACATAAGACGGGAAGCCCAGCGATTTCATAATGGCAATATCGCGCGTCTTCTCATGCGTGATGGTTGAGATGATGTTGTAAGTGCCGAAAGAGGCGACCATCAGGATCGCACTGACAACCGTATACATGATGAAATTGCGGATCTGAAATGCCGAAAGAAGATCCTCATTTGCTTCAAGCCAGGAAATCGCCTTGTAGCCTGTCTCCGCCTCGATCCGCGCGGCCACATCGCGCGCATGCATCACATCTTGCGTCTTGACGCGCAATTCATTCACAAGCCCGGTCTGACCGGCCAGAATCTGCGCTGTCTTGAGCAAGACATAGGCCTGGTTCTCATCGATCTGCGTCAAGCCCGCATGCGAGATTGCCACGACCGTAGCCGATAGCGTGCGACCGCCCCCCGATGTGAGCACCACATTATTGCCGATGCGCGCCCCGATTTTGCGCGCCAGGCCGCTGCCCAGAATAATGGCGTTGGAAGCCTTGTAGAGATTTTCCAGCGACCCTTGCCTGATATGCGCCGCCAATTTCGACACATTGACTTCGCGCCGTGGATCGATGCCGGTCAAGCTCACCGCCGTATCGCGACCGGCAAAACGAATGACTGCTTTCGATTGTACCGACGGCGTCACAGCGCCCGGCAACCAGCCTTCGAGAGCTGCCACAATCGCATAGGGATTTTTGATGCCCGGCCGCAGCT
>CANHAW010000098.1 GCA_947458675.1 Beijerinckiaceae bacterium | reverse complement strand
TTCCTATTCGGCGCTGAAGAGCCTGATCGACGACAAGCAGGTGCGGGCGCTGGCCTCCTCCGGTCCGACGCGCTCGCCCGTCACGCCCGATCTGCCGACAGCCCAAGAGGCCGGCGTGCCGGGCTATGACGTGACCTCGTGGAATGCCCTGTTCGCTCCGGCCGGCACACCCGCTGACGTGATCGACAAGCTCCAGAAGGGTCTTGCCGAAGTGCTGGCCGAGCCCGAGATGAAGCGCAGGCTTCTCGAACTCGGTATTGAGGCGCGCTCAACCCAGCCCCAGCAGCTCAAGGCACAGCTTGAGGCCGATATTGCCAAATGGGAAGCTGTGATCACCAAGGCGGGCATTCCCAAGAACTGACGCTTTCGCAAAAGGACGGAGAGACGTTTCATGGTTGAAGTTCTGATTCCGGTGCGTCTCTCCGATTCCATCGTGGCTGAATTTTCCGCCCGTCATATTGTTCACAAGGCTTGGGAGGCTGCCGATGAAGCGGCCTTTCTGGCGCAGATCGCACCGCGCATTTCCGCCATTGCGACATCTGCCGGCATTCTCGCCAATGGCGCCGTCAAAATGATCGACGGGCCCTTTATGGCGCAATTTCCAAATCTGAAGCTCGTCGCCAATCTGGGCGTTGGCTATGACACGATCGATGCGAAATGGGCCGCCGCGCATGGCATTGTCGTGACCAATACGCCCGATGTTCTCACCGATGAAACAGCCGATACGGCCTTTGGCCTCGTGCTCAACACGGTGCGCCGCTTCTCGGCAGCCGAGCGCTATTTGCGCGCCGGAAAATGGCTGGATGCGCCTTTTCCGCTCACCGCAACTCTGCGCAACAAGACCATGGGCATTCTGGGTCTGGGCCGGATCGGCAAGGCCATTGCCAAGCGCGGCGAAGCCTTCGGATTGCATATCGCTTATTCAGGACGCAGCCGGCAGGCGGATGTGGCCTATCCTTATTTTGCCACAGCGCGCGAGCTTGCTGCCCATTGCGACATTCTCGTTGTGGCTGCGCCCGGCGGCGCGGAGACGCGCAATATCGTCAATGCTGCCGTGCTCGAAGCTCTCGGCCCGAATGGCTTCCTGATCAATATCGCGCGCGGATCGCTCATTGATGACGAGGCGCTGATTGCGGCTTTGCAAAAGGGCACAATCGCCGGCGCAGGGCTCGATGTTTTTGTGGCCGAGCCGCAGGTGCCGGCCGCGCTGATGGACATGGAGCAGGTGACGCTTCTGCCCCATGTCGGTTCGGCCAGTGTGGAAACGCGCGAAGCCATGGCCAAGCTTTTCATCGGCAACGTCGATTCCTTCGCAAAAACCGGCCGGGCGCTGACACCTGTCCCCGAATGCGCGGCGCTTGCGGGACGGCAGGAGGGGTGATAGCCGGAAGATATTGGTTCTTCGAGCGGGGTCATCGGCAATGAGGGGCGTGTTGGCGCAAAAGCTGCGGCTGCTTGGTCTGGCCATTCTGGCGACAGGCTTGAGCGCGGCTGTCGCCTCTGCCCAGACCAATTTCCTCGATCCGACGCCTCTGGCTCCGGAAAAAGACAATCGGATCATCCAGCGCCCGCAGACGCGCGAAACGGCTGCCACCAGCAGCCCGCCCGCATCTGCAGCGCCACGCGGCGGCTCTGCCGCCGGCCGCTATGCGCCCTTGCGCGATGGCGGAAAAGACACCGGATGCATGATCACGCTCGATGGCAGCGCACGCGGCCCCAACGGCACCAATAAGGCGCAACTCGCCCCCGCCTGCCGCGATCAGGGTCTCGTCGTCTTCGATCCCGTCGGCTGGCAAGTGGAGCGCGGGCGGCTCGCAATCACGGCGCGCAAAGGCCACAAGGCCTATTTCGATCGGCAGCCCGATGGCATCTGGCTGCGCGATCCCAAAGAGGGCCGCATGCTGGCCCTGCGCCCGATCTGACCGAAAAGGCTGTCACAATTCCGTGATAACGCCTGGCTCACGCCTTTTTCTTGCCGCACTGCAGCATCAGTAAGTCCGGGCCGACAGCAAAGTCGGAGCTAACCCCGGAGCCCTATTGAAACCAATCTTGTTCGCGGCTGTGGTTTCCGCCGCTTCCATCGCCTCCCTTGCTCTTGAGGGAGCCGCCCATGCGTCGAGCTGGACGGGTAAAGCATCCTTTTATTCCCACGGTGCGCGCACAGCGAGCGGCGCCAAATTCAATCCCGGTGGTTTGACCGCCGCGCATCGCAGCCTGCCCTTCGGCACGCGCCTGCGCGTCACCAATCTCGCCAATCAGCGCAGCGTCTTCGTGACCGTGAACGATCGCGGGCCTTTCACCGGCGGGCGCATCATCGACCTTTCAGCCGGTGCTGCCGACGTCATCGGCATGCGCAATGCGGGCGTCGCGCAGGTGCGCATCGAACGCCTCGCAGCGCTCACGCAAGACCCACCACAACGCTGAAGCACAGCCCCTCTCCCGCATCGACGGGAGAGGGAGCGGGTTACCGCTTGCGATCAGCCGATGCGACCTGCGCCTTCCTCAAGGAGGCTCCAGGCCTTGGTCCCGATCTGTTTCTTCCAGCGCGGATAGAAATCGCCTTTCAGCTTGGCGCGAAAGGAGGCGCGATCGGCTTTGTTGATCGCCATGCCGCGCTCGACCAGCTTTGTTTCCAAGCGCCGATTGAGATCATCCGTCGCCTGGCGCTGCAGATCGACATGTTTCGTCACGTTTTTTCCGACAATGCGGCGGATATCCTCCGGCAGTCCCGACCAATATTTCCGGTTGGCGATCATGTTGAAGCCCGACCACATGTGATCGGTCATGGAAATATATTTCGTCACCTCATAGAGCTTGTTCGTCTCGGCGATGACGAGCGGATTTTCCTGACCATCGACCCGCCCCTCTTTCAGCGCGGCATAAAGCTGGTCGATATTGAGTGAGACCGGCTCAGCACCGAGCGTACGAAAAAAGTCGCGGAACATTTCGCCATCCGGCACACGGATTTTCTGGCCTGCCAGATCATCGACTTTATGGATCGCTCTCTCGCGCATGTTCATCTGGCGAAAGCCATTCTGGAACAGACCATGCGACATGCGATGAATGCCACGCGCCGTGCATTCGCTGTCGAGATAGCGTCCGAGCGGACCATCATCCAAAGCATAGACCTGTTTGATGGAGCGGAAGGCGAAAGGCAGACCCTGCACATCCATCGCCGGGACAGCTGCAGATAACAGGCCGCCCATCAAAGCAAAAAACTCAAGCTCGCCAGCCTGCAGCAATTTCAGCGCTGCAGGATCGGAACCGGGCAGATTGTTGTTTTGTGGATAGACTGTGACATCGAGCCGACCTTTGGTCTGCGTGCGCACCGCCGCCCAAATATCCGTCAAGGCCGTGAACAACGGACTGCCCACCGGCTGATTGACATATTGCTTCGCTTGCCAAGCTACCTGCGCGCGCGGTGATCCTATGGCGAAAAGCGAAATGCCAGCCCCTGCAAGCAGGGCGCGGCGCGACGGTCTGTGCAGCATGAAAGCGCTCCGTTCTGACTTTCGACGAGCCAACCTTCGCACGGAATTATGTCTTCTTTGCAATTACTTAGCTTTAACTTCGGCCTTTTTCGGTCGTGATTTTGCCCGAATGAAAGAGCCATTGGGCGCTACGACCGGGCTGCAACGAGGCAGCACAATTCTGGCAGATGGTGGAGTTTTCACATGTTTCGAGCAGTCCTGCTTGCGCTCTGCCTGGCTGTTTTGCCTGGCGCGTTTGCGCTGGGGCAGCCCAGCAAACCATCGCGCGGAACGGAGGCGGAAAATACCATCCGCAACCGGAAGAACGCTTGGACGGTCGGCGTTGCCTCCGGCCAGCTTGAGGGCCTCTATCCGCGCTTTGCTGCAGAGATCGCCCGTGTGCTCGATGATGGCGATGATCTGCGCGTTCTGCCCTTTCTTGCCTATGGCGCAGCCTCCAATGTCGAGGATCTGCTGTATCTGCGCGGCGTCGATGTGGCCTTCACGCAGTCCGACGTGCTCGAATATTTTCGCACACAGAAAAAGATTCCCAATCTTCAAGCGCGCATCTCTTATCTGATGCGCCTGTACACGACGGAGCTGCATATTCTGGCGCGCACGGATGTGAAATCCATCGACGACTTGCGCGGCAAGAAAGTAAGTTTCGGCCCGCCAGGCAATTCAGCTGCGCTGACCGGACCAATCGTTTTCCAGCGGCTCGACATTGCAATCGAGCCCATGCTCATCGACCACACGGCCGGGCTTGAGCAATTGCGCCGCGGCGAGATTGCCGCGCTGGTGCGCGTGGTCGGCAAGCCAGTCGATTATTTTTCCAACATCAAGCCCGATTCAGGACTCCATTTCCTGCCCGTTCGAGGCACGAATGTTTTCGATGATATTTACGCCTATGGCGAGCTGACAAATACGGATTATCCGACGCTGGTGCAGAAGGGCGAGACGATCGAGACCATTGCTGTTCCCACCGTGCTTGCAGTGTTCAACTGGCCGCGCAACAGCGATCGCTGGCAGCGCCTGCAAAAATTCACCAATGCTTTGTTCTCGAAATTCGACCGCTTTCAGCAGGCGCCGTTTCATCCCAAATGGCGCGAGGTCAATCTCGCGGCGGAAGTGCCCGGATGGTCGCGCTCAGTGCTGGCAGAAAATGCGCTGCAGGCGGTCGCATCGGCATCGCTCTCTGGTGCTGAGCGGAAAAATTTCGACGCCTTTCTTGTGCAATCGCAAGGCGGCAAAGCACTGAGCCCGACGGAGCGCGAACGCTTGTTCCGCGACTTCATGACTTGGCGCGGGCGCCAATCAACCCAGTGAGGGCATTTCCATGTCAGGGGCCGCAAACAGACAAGGCAAAAAGGGCCGCGATGGCGGAGCGCGGATTCTCTCCGCCTCCATCATCGGCCTGTCGACGCTGGCTGTCGTTGCCGGCGTCGCTTTCACGCATATGAAGGGCGATCCGGCAGGCCTGAGCCTGCTGCATGAAAATCCGACACCGCCGCGCGACCTTGCGCAAACTGAAGCGGCGCGCGCATCGGCCGAGAAAAGACTTGCCGAGGCCATGGCGATCCAGATCGCCAATCTGCCGCCCGTGAAAGAAGCAGAACAGCAGCAAGTGGCGCGGCTCGACCCGCTGCCGGCGCAACCACCCCCCATGCCGGCGCCCACCATGTCGGCACCCACCATGTCCGCCGCCGAACAGGACGTCTTGCTCAGTCGCGTTACCGGCCTGCTGCGGCAAGGCGATATCGGCGCAGCACGCGCCATTCTCAACCGTCTCGTGCGCGAGAAAAACGCCAAGGCCGCCTATATTCTCGCGCAAAGCTACGATCCGCAGGTGTTGCGCCAAAGCAAGGTGGTTGGCCTGCGCGGCGATGTTCCCATGGCGCGCAATCTTTATGAACAAGCCTTGCAGGGCGGCGTCACCGAGGCCAAGGCCGCGCTCGACGCACTCGCGCAAGAACAATAGAGCGCATCTCGAATTCGGCGCGCGCCATGTCTATATTCGATCCATGCGCCGCTTCGCCCTGATTGCAGCTCTGGGACTTGCAGGACCAGCCATGGCCCAGCAACAGCTGATCCCTGCGCCCTATCCCTCAGGCAATGATGGTGCACGTTTGCTTGTCGCGCCGCCGACGGCAAAACAGCAATATCTCGTGCCCACGCCCTATCCGCATCAGCTTGGCCCCAATGCCCTTGGCAATCCGCCGTCGCAAAAAATCCGGCGCAAGCAAAAACTCGTGCCCGCACCCTACCCGCGACACACGCGCTAAAAAAAACGGGCGCCCCAAAGGGCGCCCGCATGTTTCAGCCTGTGTGCCGGTGGATCATTCCATCCAGGGCATCAGCGAGACGTGGATGACGTCGGGCGCGCCCATGCCGCCGACCGACTTGATCGCATATTCGGCATCTTTCAGCCCGTAGCGATGCGTCGTCATCATGCTGATCGGGAAGCGGTCCGAAGCCAGCTGCTGGAGCGCCAGTTCGCAAGCCTTGTAGCTGTGGCCGCGTGCCGATTTCAGCGTGATATATTTCACCGTCATCTTGCCGACGGGGAAGTTCGGGAAGTCGGCCATTTCGCCCTGGATGATCATCGTGCCACCCTTGCGCTTCATGGCTTCGATGCCGAGCAGGATCGGAGCCGTGCCAGCGCCCGCCGTGCAATCGAGCACGACATCGACGCCCTTGCCGCCGGTGATCTCGTTGATCCGCTGCAGCGGATCTTCTTCCTGCACGTTGATGACGTAATCGGCGCCCATGATCTTGGCGCAGTCGAGACGCGCCTTGTCCTTGTTGGTGCCGGTGACGATGATCAGCGAGGCACCAGCCTGCTTGCAGGCGATGGTCTGCGACAGGCCCTGCTGGCCGGGGCCCTGAATGAGCACGGTCGAATTATAACCGACGCCGCAATCCATCAGCGCCCATTCAATGCCATTGGCCATCGGGGTGACGAGACCGGCGAGTTCGGGCGTGACGCCCTTGGGCACGTGGTGGACGACCGAATTCCACGGCAGATAGACATATTGCGCAAAGCCGCCCCAGAGGTGCGGAGGATTATCGCAGGTCGTGTAGCCGTAGCGGATGCCGTTCGGATTGTAGCGCCAGTCGGTTGATTCGCAGTGGCGATACTGGCCGAGATGGCACCATTCGCACTTGCCGCAGGACACATAGTGCTCAACGAAGACGAGGTCGCCTTCCTTAAAACCCTTGCGGTTGGTGAATTCGCGGCCGGCCTTGGCGATATAGCCGATGTTCTCATGGCCCATGATGACCGGACCGCCCTTGAGCGGATCCTTGAACATTTTGACGTCCGTGCCGCAAATGCCGGCGACTTCCATCTTCATCAAGGCGCCATCGACCGGAATCTCCGGCATAGGGAATTCACGGAGCTCGAGCTTGCTCGCGCCTGTTTTCACCGAAGCAAGAACCTTTTCCGCCATGATATTCCCCTTTCGTTGTATGTGGGGCTTTCGTATCTTGCGCGCGGAGGCGCGGTCAAGCGGATAAAGCCAATGAAATCCGCGACCGTGCCAAAAGAGAAGATGGATCGATCGGGCGATGTTGCAATGCAGCAAAGACGGGACGGGCGCTCGATGAAGCTCGGCATTCGCCAGCGCCCGGAAGGCAACCGCGCCGCCATTGCTCGGGTGAAAGCCTATGTGCGTGACCGGTTCAAGCTGGGCCCCGATGATGTGGTCATGGTCAATGAGCTCGAATGCTCGCTGCCCGGCTGCCCGCCACTTGAAACAATCATCGCCTTCTGGACAGAAGATGCCCAGCGGCGGCATTACAAGATCTT
>CANHAW010000097.1 GCA_947458675.1 Beijerinckiaceae bacterium | reverse complement strand
TCGCATGATCGGAATGGCGAACATTATAAAAATGCCGCACGAAAGCACCGGCAATGATGACAAAGAAAACAATCAGCGGAATCACGGCCGAATTCGACCAGAAGACCGGATAATGATTCGACAGCATCATGAACAACACCGGCAAGGTGATGTAATTATTATGCGAGGACCGCTGCTTGGCCTCGAAAGCAAAACGCGCTTCGGGTTTTTCGCCGGCCTTTAATGACGCAACCGTCTTGCGCGTATTGGGCATGATGATCAAAAACACATTGGCCGTCATGATCGTCGCCATCAGCGCGCCAACATGGACCATGGCGCCACGCCCGGAAAAGACGAGCGTAAAAAAATACGACATGGCAATGACGAAACCAAAGCCCACCAGCGCAAGAAGATTTTCATTCTGGCCGATGCGCGATTTGCAGAGCAGATCGTAGACGATCCAGCCAAGACCCAGAGATGCAATTCCAATCAGGCTCGCCTGCACCGGCGTCAGCGCCATAATGGCAGGATCGATCAGATAGAGAGACGCCTGCGCATAATAGATCCAGACCAGAAGAAAAAAGCCGGAAATCCAGGTCCAGTAGGATTGCCATTTATGCCAGGTCAATTCCTCGGGCAGGAAGGATGGCGCGACATAAAATTTGCGCATCTGGTAGAAACCGCCGCCATGGACCTGCCAGGCCTCGCCGCCTTCGCTTGCCGGAATATCGGGCGATTTCCGGATCGAGGCATCCAGATGCATGAAGAAGAATGACGATCCGATCCATGCAATCGCGGTGATCACATGGAGCCAGCGCAGGATCGCGCCGCCGAATTCCATCAGATAGCCGTCCATCCCCTACCCCCGAGGCCCTGCGAAGACCGCCATCATAAGTCCATTCCCTGGATTATGGGACATTTGATTTTTCGCATATCTGCCCAAAATCCTAAAAATAAAATGATCGATCCGGCCTCTCTGCGGGCAAGGGGGCGCTATGGGCTGAAAATCAATCAAAAAAGGCCGCGCCGAGGCGCGACCTTTTTTCTCACCGTCGGCGGGTCAGGTGTCCAGCGTCGAGGGGATGAAGAGACGCTCAGGGGCATATCTTTCGCTGAGCAAGCCCTGATCGTGCGAATAGAGAATGAATTGCTCCAGATTGGCCTTGTTGCGCTTGAACCCATTGACCCACGGATTTGAAAAGACCCTCTGGCTTTCCTCATAAGCGTAGCGAATCCACGGCAGGCGTGACCAATTCGGATCGGTATAGAAATCATCGTTGATCTCATGCGCCTGATCGAACATCTGCATCAGCGCATGGGGAAGAGATGGCTCAGCCTTGGCAAGATCGGTATGCATGGCCACCACATGCATGATCGGCCACCATCCATATTTGTTGAAATAGCGCTGCTCTTCCGCCTTTGAATCCTTGAACAGGCGACGCGTCGGCACTTTTCCTTTCATGACCGATGCAGGCGGATGCGGCATGAAAATGGCGTCAATCTCGCCGCGATCGAGCAAAGCACCAAGATCGGTGCCTTTGGGCGCACGATCGACCACAACGCCGGGTTTGGGATCGAATTTGACCTTCTCATCCGTGGTCATCAGCCATTTGATGCGCTCCCATTCGACGCCATATTCGAATTTGAGATCGCCCTTGGCAAGCAGCGACAAGGTTGTCTGGAACGAGGATAATCCAACACGACGTCCGATGAGATCGCGGGGGTGCTCTATATCGCTGTCAGCGCGCACAAACATGCAGCTTTGCGAAAAAAGCCGACGCGGGAAAACGGGAATGCCGATCAAAGGCAGGCCACGGTCAATCGCCATCAAAAACGTCGACATGGAAAATTCCGAAACATCGAAGGCCTGATGCTTGATCATCTGGCCATGGCGATCCGTGCCATCGCGCAAATGATCGGATTGGCCGACCTGCAAGGCCCGGTAGCTAAAGCCATCCGGCGCCTTCACCGTGCCGTCAAAAAAAGGAAAATGCCTGTCATAACGATCAAGCGCGATGGTGATTTCTTTTGTTGCAGCCATTGCATGCCCTCCCTCGCAAAGCCGATCTGCGCCGGCCGATCAAAATATCCCCTGATGTTTCAGGGGTGCATATCTTCGAGAAACCAGTCGGTCGGAATATCGTGCCCGACGCGCTGCTCGACGGCTTTCTCCCAGACGAGAGATCCGATCGCAGCAAATTGCAGACCCATGCCAATTGTATTGACAAAAGTCGTCATGCTTCCACGCGGAGGCTTTTGGAAGCGCCCGACAGCCAGCTCGCCTATGTCGATCTGCTTGGTGAGATCGACCTCATTTTCAGGCCGCATGACACGGGTTTTCGCCACATCTTCAGGCAGGCCCTGCGCCGGATCATGATCGTAGATGGGATTTTCGCCCTCTCCGACAATGTAATTGGCCGGGCGATCAAGACGCGTATGCACGGCAACCAGCGCACTGCGGCCCAGAATGCCCGGCCCCAGCTCCAATTCTTTCACGCAAGTCACATGGGCATGAGGCTCCAGCCATTCCAGCCGCACAACAGGCGTGATGCTATTGGTTGCGCAGCCGACCAGATCAGCCCCGCGCACCGCCTGCTCAGCGCTGTCTGCAGCAAAGGCATGAATGCCGAATTCTTCTGCAATCTCCCGCGCAAGTTTTTCACGATTTGCCGCTGTGGGGCTGAAAATGCGCATTTCCTTGATGCCGGGGCGCACATGCATCATGGCACGCGCCTGAGCCGCAGCTTGCTGACCCGAACCCATAAGCGCGTAAATGGAGACATTTTCAGGCGCCATATATTTTGCGCCCAAAGCATTGGTTGCAGCAACGCGCATGCTTTGGATCATGCCATCGGGAATGATCGCCAATGGCTCGCCGGTGCGCATGCTGAACAGAAGCACAAGCCCGATCCATTTGCCGCCGGGGCCTGTTGGCTGCTTGTCCTTGCGTATCCCCGACGGGGTCGAGTTCCAGCGGATCGTATCCGAATTGAGCCTGATAGCTGCAGCCTCGAAACGGGGCGCCATTCCATCCATGGTCTTGAAGACATAGCGGGCATTATCGCGGAACGGGCCATAGATATCGCTGCGGGGGCGATTTTGCGCCGCACCATTTCCGAGATCCTGATAGGTCAGATCGAGCCGGTCGATCACCTCTTCCATCGAGATCAGGCGGCCGATTTCTTCGTTCGACAAAACCAGCGTCATCCCATCCTCCCGCAGGCCGTTTCTTGATTGAACGACAGGATCGATGAAAATCGGCGCGCAGGCAAGCACAAGACGCATGGCGGGCAGCAGGCCTCAAGTGCCTCCGAGAACCAGTTTCTGAAGACGGGTCTGCGCCCTATAATTCGGTGATGCGCTGCGGGAATTTGTGCAGGGCCTCGACATGTCCGGCATCGTCGATCAGCCAATTGTCGCAGACCCATGAATAGGTGCGTTGCGTCACATAGGTCGGATGAACGGCAAAAAGCATGTTCGGTCCGATCGTCAATGTCTCGTCATGGCGAATGAGCGGACGCTCGACCATGTCATAGCCCTGGCCGTGAGCATAAAGCCGATTTTCCTGCGGCCGGCCATTGCGGCGCATGAAATCATTATAGCGCGCAAAAATGTCGGCTGGATCGGCGCCCGGCTTCAAAAGCTCGAGGGTGAATTTCTGCGCCTCGAGAACAAAAGCGAATTCATCCTGCATTTCTTGCGAGGCCTTGCCCAGCACCCATGTGCGGCCAATCTCGCCATAATAGCCCCCAGGCCCGCTGTTTTCGATCAGCATGCAGAATTGATCGCCCTCACGAATGACGCGATTCTGGAGATGGGGCGGCTGCATGACAGCAGCTGTGCCAACCGGCCCGGAAGCAGCCATATACCAGCCCTGCTCGCTGCCCATGGAGGTAGCGACGGCGCGCGCAATCTCCACCATCTCCATGTCGCGCAAGCCCGGACGCAGATTTTGCGACACAGCCTGCGCGCAGGCATCCTGCAAAGCAGCCATGCGGCGGATGAGTTCGATTTCCTCAGCGCTTTTCGTCGCTTTGATCGGATCGACAATGGCCGTGGCATCGACAAAATCGGCTCGCGACAAATGTTTCTTGAGATAATCGACAAATGAATAGGAGAGAGAGCCCGGCGCCAGCAGGCCGATCCGCGCGCCATTATATTTCTCCAGCGCCTTCAGGGCACATTCTGCATCATAGGTCGATGCATAATGAATCGAGGCATAAGAGGGGCAGCCCAGAAGACGCTGCACACCGCGGCGTGGGGATTCATCGAGACCGGCAAAAGCCTGATCCTGACCGAACGGTCCCTGCGCCACTGCGCTGATCTCGCCTTCGCGCGGGAAAATGACTGTATAGAGATAGCCGTTGGTCGCCGGCATATCGGTGAGATATTTCACATAGCCGCCAACAAAATCATTATTGGCCTGCGCGATCAGAACATCGACTTTTGCCTCTTTCATCGCGGCGCGAATGGCGCTCCAGCGACGTTCCATTTCTGCCATGGATATGGGCGTATTGATGCGCTCGTTCATGCCAACCTCCCCTCAGAGCCGCAAAAGCCGTGCAGCATTCCCATGCAGGATCGCCGCTTTGACATCATCAGCCACATCCATCGCTGCAATGCCCTTGTAAGTTTTTGCAATCGGCCCGAGCGGCGCATCAGTCGCAAAGACAATTTTTTCAGGCCCGAAAAAGTCCAGCGCGCATTTGACGCCATTGGTGGCGCCAAACATGGCGGTATCGCCATAAAACATTTTGAAATAGTCGAGATGCGGCTTTTTCAATCCCGGCAGAATACCGGAATAATCCTCATCCGAGGTTCGCGCGCCAAGCACATCCATGCCCGGCCCGATGCGACCATCGAAGAAAGGGATCATGCCGCCGGCATGATGGGTGATGATTTGCAGATCGGGATGACGATCGAACAGGCCATCGAAAACCAGACGTGCCATGGCCACAGATGTGTCATAGGGCCAGCCGAAGCACCACCACATTTCAAAACGCGATTTTTCTTCGGCAGCATAATCCGACATGGATGCATTGCGTGTGGGATGAAGCCAGATCGGACGGTTCAATTCAGCCATTGCAGAAAAGAAGGGTCGAAATTGCGGTTCATCCAGCGGATGACCAGCAACATGATTGTAAATCAGCACACCCTTGGCGCCGAGCTGCGTCACGGCTCTTTGCGCCTCACGAATGGCGCCATCGACATCTGCAAGATAGACGGCCGCTGCAAAGCCGACGAAACGATCTGGATGGCGCTGGCATAATTCAGCCATTTCATCATTGGCCAGACGGGCGAGCTCCGGACCCGTCTGCGCATCGCCAATCTCTTCAAGTGCGGGATTGGGAAGGCTGATGAGCTGCCGGTAATCGGGAACGCTGTCCATATCGCGAAAGCGTATATCGAGATCTGACAGCGGTTTTACTGAAAGGAGCCGATTGACGATATTGCCGAGCTTGGGCGCAAGAACGACCATGCGATCGAGGAAGGAACGAGGCGCCAGATGCGTATAGAGATCGATGACCATCGTCATACCTTTTAAAAATTGACCCTGTCGCCGCCCTTCAGACCAAGCACTTCGCGTGCCTCGGCCGGGCTGGCGATTTCATGACCAAGCTCTTCCATAATGCGGCGGATTTTTGCGACCTGCTCGGCATTGGACATGGCGAGCTTGCCGCGTCCGATGAAAAGCGAATCCTCGAGACCAACACGCACATTGCCGCCCATCATTGCTGCCTGCGTTGCAAAAGGCATCTGGAAACGCCCGGCTGCCAGAACAGACCATTTGTAATCATTGCCGAAGAGCTTGTCGGCGGTGCGCTTCATGAACATGAGATTTTCAAGATCGGGGCCAATGCCGCCCAGAATCCCGAAAATTAACTGCAGAAAAACCGGCGGCTTGAACAGGCCGGCATCAAGGCAATAGGCCAGATTATAGAGATGGCCGACATCATAGCATTCATGCTCGAATTTCGTGCCATGTCCTTCGCCGAGCACTTTATAGATGCGCTCAATATCGCCGAATGTATTGCGGAAGATGAAATCCTTCGTTCCGCGCAGATAGGGCTCCTCCCACGGGTGCTTCCAATTCTTGTAGCGATCGGCCAGCGGATGAATGGCGAAATTCATCGAGCCCATGTTGAGCGAACACATTTCCGGCGAGGCCTGTAGCGGCGCTGCAAGACGCTCATCGACCGTCATATTGAGACCGCCGCCCGTCGTAATGTTGAGCACGGCATCTGTTGCCTGCTTAATGCGCGGCAGAAACTCCATGAAGACTTTCGGGTCCGGCGTTGGCTTGCCGTCCTTGGGATCGCGCGCATGCAGATGGAGGATTGCCGCGCCTGCTTCTGCAGCAGCAATCGCCTGTTCTGCAATCTGATCGGGGGTGATCGGCAGCGCATCCGACATTGTGGGTGTGTGAATGCCGCCTGTCACCGCGCAAGTGATGATGACCTTCTTCGACGGGTCGCTTTTTTTAGGGGCATCGGACATGACATGTTCCTCGGACATCAAAACAGACGACGAGCCCGGCAGACCCGACCATAGATTACGCCGCGCTGGAATCTTCCTCACGGTCGCTGGCATTCATTTTCTTCAAATGCGTGAAAACGCGCTTGCGCAGATCTTGCACCTCTTCCGGCGTCCAGCGCCTAAAACCCTCGCCGCTTTTCACGCCAAGCCTGCCTTCAGCCATGAGCTTGTCGAGATAAGGATTGGGGCCGGTGCTGCGATCGAGTGTCGGGATGATGGTCTTGTGAATATCGAGCGTGAGCTCCGTGCCGATCAGATCGGAATTTTCAAGCGGCCCCAGAACGGCAAGACGTCGACCGAAACTCGCCTTGATGACAATATCGACGGTTTCTGCATCGCAAATGCCTTCAGCCACCAGCGCAACAGCTTCGCGCCAGAGCGCATGCTGCAGACGATTGCCGACGAAACCTGCAACATCCTTCATCACCCGCACAGGCGTCTTGCCGGCTTTTGCCAGCAAGTCGATCATCGCCTCGATATGCCGCACATCCGTATCCGGCGTGCCGACGACTTCCACCAGCGGCACCAGAAAAGGTGGGTTCCACCAATGCGTGCCCAGCATGCGCGAGCGCGTTGCAAGATCGCCGACGATCGATCCGATCGGCATGACGGAAGTATTGGAGGCTAGCACGGCATCTGCGGGCGCATGCTTTTCCAGCTCGAGGAAAATCTGCTTTTTTAGTTCGAGCTTTTCAGGCGCGCATTCGAAGACGAATTGCACACCCTCCAGCGCCTCGCCGAGATCGGCATGGCCTGAAACAAGATGCAGGCAATCGGCGGGTT
>CANHAW010000096.1:0-7325 GCA_947458675.1 Beijerinckiaceae bacterium | reverse complement strand
AAAAGCCAAGACCATTTTGCGCAATGCGAAATTGCGCCGCACCGGCATTTGCGGGGCGGCGGAAACGCTGCTCGTCGATACGTCTGTCGCGTCAACGCATCTGGCACCCTTGGTGAAAATGCTGCTCGATGAAAAATGCGAAGTGCGCGGCGATGCGCGCACACGCGCTGTCGATGCCCGCGTCGTGCCGGCGACGGAAGAAGACTGGAAACTCGAATATCTCGATTCCATCATCGCTTGCCGCGTTGTTGATGGGCTGGAGGATGCGATCGACCATATTGAGACGCATGGTTCCCATCACACCGATTGCATCGTGACGGAAGATCTTGATGCAGCCGAGCGTTTCCTCAACGAGGTCGATTCCGCCATTGTCATGCATAATGCCTCGACGCAATTTGCCGATGGCGGCGAATTCGGTTTCGGCGCGGAAATCGGCATTGCCACGGGCCGCATGCATGCACGCGGGCCGGTCGGTCTTGCCCAGCTGTGTTCCTTCAAATACCGCGTTCGCGGCAATGGGCAGACGCGTCCGTGAAGCACATGCCCCTGCGCCCGGCATTGCGCTTTGCCGATCTGCCGCGCTTGCACGCTGGCGCCCCCATGCCGGCGCATTTGCCTCCGCATGCGCCGGGCATGCGCATCGGCCTGTTTGGCGGAACATTCAATCCGCCCCATGAAGGCCATGTGCTGGTCAGCGAAATTGCGCTCAAGCAGCTGCGTCTTGATTGCATCTGGTGGATTGTCACGCCGGGCAATCCGCTGAAGGAAAATTCCGGTCTGCCGCCGCAAGCCTTGCGCATCGAGGCGGCGCGTCGGTTGGCCGACCATCCTTCTATCGACATTACGGGTTTTGAGGCCGAGATCGGTACGCGTTTTACCTATGACACGGTCGAATATCTTGCGCGCCGCTGCAAACATGTCGATTTTGTCTGGGTCATGGGTGCCGACAATCTTTCGCAATTTCATCGCTGGCAGCGCTGGCGCGATATTGCCCGGCTCACTCCGATTGCCGTGATCGATCGTCCGGGCTCGACATTGAAAGCGGTTAACAGCCGGGCGGGGCAGTTCCTGGCGCGGTATCGCCATTCCGAGAATCAAGCCTCTCTGCTGGCGGGCGGGCCGACACCGGCTTTCATCTTTCTGCACAGCAAGCGTTCGGAGGCCTCTTCCACCGAGCTGCGCAGCCGCGGGGCGGGGCTTTAGCCGCCAACTCATCTGCGCCTGCGAAAGACAGTTGAAATTCGCGGGTTTTAAGCCCACATTGAAGAAGCGCCGCGCGCCGCGTGGCCCACAGGAGAAATGGCTCTGACACCCACGGTCCAAGCCCGGGCAAAAGCTCTGCCCGATCCGGTTCGTGTTCAGGCTGAACCCGATACCGGACAGCTCGTACGCAACATCCTCAACAGCCTCGACGATGCCAAGGCGGAGGACGTTCTCTCCATCGACTTGCATGGAAAGACCTCGATCGCCGATGCAATGATCATTGCTTCGGGTCGTTCGAGTACCCATGTGTCCGCGATCGCCGATCGCGTGATCAAGGGCTGCAAGGACGCAGGCTTTCAAACGCCGCGCGTGGAGGGACTTCCCCATTGCGACTGGGTTCTCGTCGATGCAGGCGATGTGATCGTCCACCTTTTCCGTCCCGAAGTTCGCCAGTTCTATAATCTGGAGAAAATGTGGGGCGGGGATCGGCCGGCCGAGCAGAAGGATCCCCGGCGCGCCTGATACGCGCGCCGCCTCGCCTCGATGCGTCTCACCCTATCCGCCATCGGACGCCTCAAGGCCGGTCCGGAAAGAGATATTTGCGCCCGCTATATCGATCGTGCGCAGGCCGCCTGCCGCAACGTCGGTCTTGCCGGCCTCGATCTGCGCGAATGCGATGAATCGCGCGCCCGCCGACCGGAGGACCGGAAGGCTGAAGAGGCGCGCTCGCTGATTTCCCAACTTCCCGCCGGTGCGCGCCTTATTGTGCTCGATGAGCGCGGCAAATCCATTTCAAGCGAGGCTTTTGCTGCCGATCTGGCGGCGGCGCGCGATGCCGGGGCGGGCGCTTATGCGCTCCTGATCGGCGGGCCTGACGGGATCGATCCGGAGCTGCGGGCCCGCGCCTCCCTCACTCTTGCCTTCGGGGCAATGACCTGGCCGCATCAATTGGTGCGCATTATGGCTGCCGAGCAGATTTATCGCGCCATCACCATTCTCTCCGGCCATCCCTATCATCGCGTCTGATCGCCTCGTTGCGGCCTCGTTTCTGGTCCCTATGCTGGAGCCATGATTCGAAAGCGGTTCGAGATGGGCATGGGCTTGCCGCCGGTGCGGTTTGGAAGGGGCGCGCTTTTCAGCGCGGCGCTTCTGGCATCGCTATGCCCGGCTCTGGCGCAGAATGTGCCATCCGATCTGCGGGCAGGCGAGCCGCGCAGCGCCGAACGAGATGCGCGCGCCAATGAGGAGCGCCGCCGCTTGCTCGAGGCGGAAGCCGAAGCCATTCGCACCGATCGCGCCAGACTGAATGCTGCTTTGATCGAAACCAGCGCGAAAATGCGCCAGGCGCAAGGACGCATGGCCGATATTGAGCGCCGGCTCGAACTGGCGGCCGGCAGTGAGGAAGCCATTCGCAAATCGCTCGCCGCCCGGCGCGATGTGCTGGCCGATATTCTCGCCACATTGCAGCGGATGGGGCGTCGCCCGCCCCCTGCAGTTCTCGCGTCTCCCGAAGATGCTTTGCGCGCCGTGCGTGCATCGATGATGCTTGGAGCCCTGCTTCCCGAATTGCGCATAGAGGCGCAGTCGCTTGCCAGCGATCTGACGGATCTCATGAATTTGCGAAAATCCATCGCACTTGAAAAAGACCGGCTCGATCGCGAAGCGCAGGTTTTTGCGCGCGATGGCGAGCGTCTGGCGACGTTGGTCGAGGCGCGGCAAAGCGCATTGCGCGAAGCCGAACAAAAGCTTGCCGAACAAAGGCAGAGATCTGCCGAATTGGCTCGGCAGTCTGGCGACGTCAAGGAATTGATTTCCCGATCCGAGAGCGAAATTGCCGCTGCGGGCCGCGCTGCAGCTGAAGCGCGCGCGGCAGAGGAAAATATGCGCAAGGCGGCAGATGCGGCACAAGCGCGCGGACAGCCGCGCGTTGCGGCTTTGCCATTCAACGATCCATCGCGTCTGGCGCCGAAAATCGCCTTTGCCGATGCGCGCGGAAGACTTCCCCTTCCGGCAGCTGGGCGGCTCCTGAAAAATTTCGGCGCGCCCGACGGTTTGGGCGCCACTGAAAAAGGCCTGTCGATCGGAACGCGTCCAAGCGCGCCGGTTTCCGCACCCGCCGATGGATGGGTGGCTTTTTCGGGCCCTTACCGTACTTACGGCCAACTCTTGATCATTAATGCGGGCGGCGGATATTATGTCGTTCTCGCGGGGATGGAGCGCATAAGCGTGGAGGTTGGGCAATTTGTCCTGGCTGGAGAGCCCGTCGCGACCATGGGGGACGGCTCGACCAGAACGGCATCTGCGGTTGCTTTGGGCGCTTCGCAGCCAATTGGCGCGTCACAGGCCCTTGGCGCTGGCCAGCCCGTTCTCTATGTTGAATTCAGAAAAGACGGGGCGGCCATAGACCCGGGCCCATGGTGGGCGAAGGCCGAGCTGGAAAAGGTTCGCGGATAATGCGCAAGCTCTCACTCGTAATGCTCGGCGCGGCTTTGGGCGCCTCGACCGTGATGATCGGCACACAGACGCGGATCTTTGCTGCCGGTCCAGCCAATGCGGCCATTTCCGAAACCTATCGGAGCCTCAATCTTTTCGGCGACGTCTTCGAGAAAATCCGTTCGGATTATGTCGAGAAGCCGAATGAGCAGAAGCTGATCGAGGCCGCTGTCTCCGGCATGCTCACTTCGCTCGATCCCCATTCCAGCTATATGGATTCAAAAAGCTTCCGCGACATGCAGGTCCAGACGCGCGGCGAATTCGGCGGTCTCGGCATCGAAGTCACGCAGGAAGACGGTCTCGTCAAGGTCGTCACGCCGATCGACGATACGCCGGCAGCGCGCGCAGGCATTATGTCCGGCGATATTATTTCCGCCATCGATGGCGAAAGCGTGCAGGGCATGACGCTCAATCAGGCCGTCGACAAAATGCGCGGCCAGGTCAATACGACCGTCAAACTGACGATTTTGCGCGGCTCGGCGCGCGACAGTCAGGAAGTGGCCATTACACGCGCCGTTATCCAGATTCGTTCTGTTCGCTTCCGTCAGGAAGGCGATGACATCGGCTATATCCGCATCACGCAATTCAACGAGCAGACCTATGACGGCGTGAAGAATGCCATCAGCCGCTTCACCGCCGACATGCCGGGCGACAAGCTCCGTGGCTATGTGCTGGATCTGCGCAACAATCCCGGCGGCTTGCTCGATCAGTCGATCGCCGTGTCGAATGCTTTCCTCACCTCGGGCGAAATTGTTTCGACGCGTGGACGCAATGCGGATGAAACACAGCGCTATAATGCGCGCCCCGGCGATCTGTCGAAGGGCAAGCCGGTGATCGTTCTCATCAATGGCGGCTCCGCATCGGCATCGGAAATCGTTGCCGGCGCTCTGCAGGACCACAAGCGCGCGACGATTGTCGGCACGCGTTCCTTCGGCAAGGGTTCTGTGCAGACGATCATTCCGCTGGGCCAGAACAATGGCGCGCTGCGCCTGACGACGGCGCGCTATTACACGCCGTCGGGTCGTTCCATCCAGGCCAAGGGCATCGATCCCGACATTCTGATTCTCCAGGACGTGCCGGATGAATTGAAAGGCAAGGACGACAGCAAGGGCGAGGCCTCGCTGCGCGGCCATCTCAAGAATGGCGAAGAGGAGAAGAGCGGCTCGCAGGCCTATGTGCCGCCAGATCCCAAGAACGACAAGCAATTGCGTGCTGCGCTCGAAATGCTGCGCGGCACCTATACAAAGGCGCAGGCCAGCGAGCCCGCGAAAGCAGGCGAAAAGGTGCCAAATTGATTTTGGATAAAAATTTCTGTGGTGTCGTAAGTATTTAGCTTTTAGACGGGCCCGGTCATCAGGCATTGTAAATGCCTCTACCGGGCCCTTTGATTCGTTTTTGTAAAAGGCGTCCGGCTCTGCCGGTTTTTCAAGCCAGGTGAGATTTCATGGCAGGCGATGATCTCGATGCGCCACTCGGCTATCGGTCGGGTCGGGATGGCGATTCGTCAAACTCCACGCGCGACATTCCCTGGGGCGCTGTGGCGCTCGGCGGCATGGGCGTGATTGCCATATCGCTTGTCGCTTTCGTGGCGGTGACGGAGAGCCGCAAGGCCAGCATGACGCAGGCTATCGCCATTATCGATCCGGTTGCGCCGCGCAAGATTGCTGCGCCCGATCTGCCGCAGCAAAGCGCATCCCGCCGCGATGAGGATCAGGTGACGCAAGTGGCCCGCGCGGCGCGCGCGGCCGGATCGCAAGTGGAGGTGGAGAGCGGCGTCAGGGTGGTCCGGCGCGGTGCGCCCGACATGCCCGATGCGATGATCATCCGCGTGCCGCAAGAGGAATTGAAAACCAGTCTGGCACCCGCACCCGACGATCGTCTCATCGGTCCTGGCCCGCATGGTCCTCTGCCGCGCATCGGTCGCGACGGGTCGCGGCCTGCCGACATTTATGCGCGGCCTGTTGTCGTCAGTGCGCGCCTGCCGCAAAATGCGCCGCGCATCGCCCTTGTGATCACCGGAATGGGTATCAGCGACGAGGCAACGCAGCACGCCATGTCGGCTTTGCCTCCGGCTGTGACATTGGCTTTTGCCGCGCATGGCGAGCGCGTGCGCCAGCATGCCGAGGCAGCGCGCAACGATGGGCATGAATTGCTGCTGCAAGTGCCGATGGAAGGTTTTAATGCCGCCGCCACAGGCGTGCGCATTCTGCCCTCGCAAGCCCCGCGCGAAAAAATTGTCGATTCCCTGCATTGGCACATGAGCCGTTTCCCCGGCTATATCGGCGTGACGCATTTTCTGGGCGGCCGTTTCATGTCGGCGCAGCCCGCTCTGTCGGCAGTGCTTCAGGATATGGCGGAGCGCGGTCTGGTGTTCCTCGATGATGGTTCGATTTCGCAATCGGTTGCGCCCGCCGTTGCGACGACCACGGGGGTATCGCTGGCGCGCGCCGATATTGTTATCGATGCGCAGGTCAAACCTGAGGCCATCGATGCGGCTTTGCGAAAGCTCGAGAGCCTTGCGCGCGAGCGCGGCATGGGCATTGGCACCGCCAGCGCGCTGCCTTCCAGCGTTGACCGGGTGGCGCGCTTCGCGCAGGGTCTCGAAGCGCGTGGAATCGCACTCGTGCCCCTGTCGGCGCTCATCAATGCCCCGGCCCGCACGTCGCAGCGATAATCTCCCCGCGCGCGGGAGCAAAGAATGAGCGAGAAAAAATATCGGCCCTGCGTCGGCATTATGCTGATCAACCCTCAGGGCCTTGTCTTCGTCGGGCGCCGGCGCAACAAGAATTTGCGCGAACATGTGGCGCCCGGTCACGAATGGCAGATGCCGCAAGGCGGCATTGATGAGGGCGAGGATGTCTATGCGGCCGCTTTGCGCGAATTGGCCGAGGAAACCAATGTCACGAGCACGCAGCTTTTGGCCGAGGCCGGCGAATGGTTCGCCTATGATCTGCCCGACGACATTGCCAGAGAAGCCTGGAAGGGGCGCTATTGCGGGCAGACGCAAAAATGGTTCGCCCTGCGCTTCACAGGCTCTGACAGCGAGATCGACATTGAACATCCCGCCGGCGGCCACAAGCCCGAATTCGATGCCTGGCAATGGGTGCCCATGGCCGATCTGCCCGACCTGATCATCCCCTTCAAGCGCCCAGTCTATGAGCGCGTCACCAAGGAATTTGCCCGTTTTTCTGCGCCTGAGGCGCGGTGAGCCGCTGCCGGGCCCGTGCCCGGCAGCCCACTCTTGCATGGCGGATATTTATTCCGTAAACAGCCTGCGTTGCCCCTATGGCGGAACTGGTAGACGCGTCCGACTCAAAATCGGATTCCGCAAGGAGTGCTGGTTCGATTCCGGCTAGGGGCACCATCCTTCGCCTTCGGCTTCGGATGGCCGCAGGCCATCCAAGACCAAACGGCTGGTACCGTCGCCATTCCAATACCTCTATCTGCTTGTCCCGTTGCAGAGGGCGTGTTATTTGGCGCGCCACCACACGGCGACGGCTTCAAGGCCGATGCCGGCGACCCGGAGAGGTGGCTGAGTGGTTGAAAGCACCGCACTCGAAATGCGGCATAGGTGCAAGCCTATCGGGGGTTCGAATCCCTCCCTCTCCGCCAGTCTCTTCTCATCTCCT